>CBKWFZ010000586.1:0-3353 GCA_966673785.1 uncultured bacterium | reverse complement strand
AGCCGGATATTCGCCGGCGGAATCTTTCCATCTACGAACCCGCCGCAATTGCAAACCTGCTGAATCAGCTCGCCAGTGATGACAGCGCCGATATTCTGAATGAACTTCCGGTCAAGGAACGCGAAGAAGTACTCGTTCTTCTCGACGGGGAATTGCGCGATCAGGTTACTGAACTGCTCCGTTATGAGGCGAACGTTGCCGGCGGATTGATGGCAAAGGAGTTGATCAAAGCAAGGATTGACTGGACCGTCGTGCAATGCGTGGACGAAATCAGAAAACAGGCTGAGAGCGTGTCCAAGTTCTACCAGGTGTATGTGGTTGATGATCAGAATCGCCTCCTTGGAAAAGTCGCGTTGCAGGATCTGATTATTTCCGATGCGCGGACGATCGTCGCGGATATCTACGAGGAAGATATTGTACGTGTGCAGACATACCAGGAAGAGGGAGACGTCGCCGATATCATGAAGAAGTATGACCTGGAATCGCTACCGGTTGTGAACGTGCAAAACCAGCTCGTCGGGCGTATAACAATCGATGATATCGTCGACGTAATCACCGAGCAAGCCGAGGAAGAAAGGCAACTCATGGCTGGTATCAGCGAGGATGTTGAAGAAGACGATAGTGTCTGGCGTAATACAAGGGCGCGCTTGCCCTGGCTTGTCATCGGCATATTTGGAGGACTCGTCAACGCGAAGTTCATGGGACTTTTTGAAACTGAACTTGCGCGCGTTACGGCGATCGCATTTTTTATTCCGCTTATTCAGGCTACCGGTGGTAATGTGGGTATTCAATCGTCTTCGCTTATCGTTCAGAGTCTGGCCAGTCCCGCGTTCGTGGACATCAGTTTATGGAAAAGGCTCGTCAAGGTATTTTTCGTGGCGCTGCTTAACGGGTTGTTTCTTTCCGTGCTCGTTATCGCGGCAAACATAATCCTGTTTAATGAATATGCGCTTTCGACCGTCGTCAGTATTGCGCTGTTCAGCGTTATTGTTTTCGCATCATTCATTGGAACCATTACGCCGCTTATCCTTAATCGATTCGGATTTAATCCGGCACTCGCGTCAGGCCCGTTCATCACAACAACAAACGATTTGCTTGGCCTGACAATTTATTTTTTCACCGTACACCTGATGCTTTGATGAAGATACCCGTTTGCCTTGTAGTTGACAGTATGCATGAAAGTCTGTTTCGCATGATGGACGAGATCGGCTGGAAGACCGATTATCGTCCGGAGATCACGCGTGCTCAAATCGGGGAGATACATCATAATTATGACGGGCTTATTGTACGCAGTAAAACGACGATTGATCGTGAACTTCTCGGCGATTCGCCAACTGTCAGGTTCATCGGTCGCGCCGGCGCCGGTCTCGATAATCTCGACATAGCCTTCCTGGCGGAAAAAGGAATTCATGTGCTGCATGCGTCCGAGGGAAACCGTGACGCCGTTGGTGAGTTTACCATTGGAGCATTGCTGGCGCTGATGCGTAAACTTCCGCACGGTGACCGGCAGGTTCGCGACCATGTGTGGGACCGCGAGGGAAACCGGGGTGAAGAAGTGATGGGGAAAACAGTGGGCATCATCGGTTATGGAAATATGGGGCAGGCTTTTGCAAGAAGGCTGAAGGGCTTTTCATGTAATGTTTTGGCTTACGATAAATATAAAAGTGAATATTCTGATGAATATGTAACAGCGTCTACTCCTGAACGTCTCTTTGAGGAATCCGATATCCTGAGTCTGCATATTCCATTAACCGGCGAAACACGTACGATGGTTAACCGGGAATTCATTCATCGCTTTAAAAAGCAATTCATCCTGATTAATACGGCCCGTGGTGAGATTGTGTCACTCACCGATCTGAATGCCGCTATGGAGGAGGGAAAAATCAGGGGCGCCGTTCTGGATGTTCTCGAGAATGAACGGTTGCATCAATTGAGCGTAGCCCAACAGCACGTCTTCAATTCGCTGACAGAAAGATCGAATGTAATATTGACCCCGCATATTGCCGGCTGGACGTTTGAATCGCACGTGAAAATTAACGTAGTTTTGACTTCCAAAATTAAGGCGCTTAACCTCGCCCTCTGATTTGGTTGAATTGTGCGGGGCACGTATGGCTAACTCTAACAAGCGCATTAGGAAAATCGCGGAAATTTTCAATTCCATAATTGAAAAGCCATTGCTCACATCGTCGCTGGTCCTTCTTATGGTCACTATTCTGGTGATCGGACTCAGTCTTCAATACTATCTCACGGATTTTGATACATTTATACAACAGGTTCTTGCCGAGGCTCACGGTATGATCTTCGACATTGCCGTGATCGGTATCCTGATTTTCTGGCTGAACAAGAACGGAGAAATTCGCCAGCGTATACGTACCTATAAAGACGAAATTGATGATTTTCGCCTTTGGGAATCCGAAGAAGCTGCATTCCGTACGGTAGGTAACATCAAACGTCTGAACCGCCATAAGATACATGAGATAAATCTGGTTAACTGTTATCTTCCACGGACGAACCTTAACTATGTAAATCTCTCCGGTTCGAACCTGAATTCTTCAAACGTTTCACAGTCGTCGCTCATCGAGTCAAATTTTGAAAACGCGCGTCTGAATCAGACCAACTTTGAAAACTCAAACCTGAATCAGGCGATCCTCCGGGGAGCTTATGCAAGCGGTGCAAACTTCAAAGACGCTTTTCTTATCAAGACATGTTTCGAAGGCGCTTTCCTGATCAAAGCGAATTTCAAGAACGCGTTTCTTATGGAGGCGGACCTTAGAAACTGCTACCTGATGGGGGCGGATTTTGAAAACGCCAGTTTATACAAAGCCGATTTGCGGGGTGCAAAAGGGCTTTCAGTCGAACAACTGGCAAAAGTGAAAACCCTGTACCTTGCGCAGTTTGATGATGAGATTCTCAATCAGATAAAAGCAGCCTTTCCCGCGCTGGTCGATGCATGAGTTTTTGGAATAAATAAATTAAGTATTACCTTTGCATATCAGCAACGGCCTCTTGTACTAAGAGGCCGTTGCTTCTTTTTTTGTTATAGGCGAACGCAACATATCGAACGCTAAAGAAATTTGAACTGGATTGTAAAATTTTACCTGTATGAGCAAAGTGTCATATTATACAAAGGATGGCCTGGACAGACTGAAAAGTGAACTGGCGGAATTGAAATCGAAGGGCCGTGCAGATATCGCACGTCAGATCGCCGAAGCGCGTGACAAGGGAGACCTGAGCGAGAATGCCGAGTATGACGCTGCAAAGGATGCGCAGGGACATCTTGAAGCGAAGATTGCGCAACTCGAAGACCTTGTAGCCAATGCACGTCTGCTGGATGAAAATAATATTGATACATC
>CBKWFZ010000585.1:0-3356 GCA_966673785.1 uncultured bacterium | reverse complement strand
TGTGTCCTATGCGATCGGGCCGGGGGTGATAACGAACGGAAACGTCAACATGAATGGGCAGGCCGTTCTTGTCGTTGATATCCATGTTCTCCTCGGAAGTCGTTTCGGCTACCTCATAAATGATCACATCGTTCCAGGGAGCCTTCATGTGCGTGCCGGGTTCGACGACGTGATCGCGGTCGAGACCGTCGCCGAAGGGGTAGAATATTACGGCGCGTTCGTACGGCCCGATCTGGTAAATGATACTCGACGACAGGCCGAGCAGTACAAATAAAAGGATGACGCCCACGACGATGAAGGGCAAAAGTCTGCGGTTATTCATATTTGGTCAGGTTAGGAACGCTGTTAAACTGCTGGAATGTTCCAGACCGCTAAAACTACAACATTAATGGGAGTCCTCTGACAGGTGCCGCGTTCCTTTTGTTTCGGAAGAAGGTTCCATAGGGCAAGCACATTCATAATCAAAGAATTAAGCTAAATTAGTTCATCGAACCCTGTGTTGAACAGGAATTATCCCTTATTATAGAGGTTTTAAACTATGATATGCTGAGGCTGATATTGGCATGCCTCCTGTCGGGGAGTTTATCCGGGTTAGTTTTCTCGCAAAACGCCAGGACGGATAGCCTTATGTCGGAGCTTGCCAAGGTTCAGGATTCAAAGCAAAAAGTCGATGTTCTTAATGAGCTTGCTTATCAGAGTTTTAACTCCGACGCCTCTCGTGCGTATGACTTTGCCGATCAGGCCTTTATCCTTGCGGAGCAGATCAAATACGCGGGCGGGGTTCGTTGCGCGTTGAATATTCGCGGTCTTTATTTCTTCCAACGCGGAGATCAGGCTCAGGCATTGCAGTTGTACCGGAGGGGTGCGGCGGTCAGGGAATCTCCCGACGAATTCCTGGGTTACAACTATACCCTTACCGGAAATCTTTACCGGTCAGTCGCAAACTACGATTCGGCCGAGCAGTTTTATCTTGAAGGCCTGCGCGTCTTAAGAGACGCCGGATCAGAATCGTTGACCGCATTCGCCCATCGGAACCTCGGAGAACTATACTTACTTCAGTGGCGAAACGCTGATGCCGGCACACATTTTCGCGAGGCTGAGAAGATTTATGCAGGCACCGGCGACCGCGCGGGGCAGGCAGAAATCCTCCTCGCGTTGGCCGATTTGAATAAGAACCTTGGTGATTTTCAGAAAGCAGAACGGTATATCAACGAAGGATGCGCAATTGCTGAGGGTCTTGGCGATCAAGTCCTTGAAACACAGTGTCTGATCGCCAGAGGTGAGATCCTGTTTAAGTTAGGCGAATTCCTTTCCGCACTTGATCTCTATCTGGATTTACTTGAAAAGTTCAACGATAAAGACGATCCCCGTACGCACCTCAGGATTTACTCGGGACTTGGCGATGTGTATGAGGTGCTGGGACAGAATGACCTCTCGCTGCGCTATTACCTTGAGGCGCTTGAAATCTCCGAATTTCTCGGTATGCGGTATGAGACTGGCAAGATCTGCAGCAACATCGCCTGGATATACAAAAACCAGAGAAACTTTCCACCTGCGTTTGAATTCCTTGACAAGTCGCTCCAGGTAAGAGAGGAGATTGGCGACGCTTTCGGCGTGTCTAATTCCCACAATGTGCGGGGCGTGATTTACCTGCAGCAGAAAAACTACCTTGAGGCAGTTCGCTGGATCACACGGGCGCTGGAGATCCGGAAAGAAATCGGGTATGGCGAGGGTGTTGCAGCCTGTTATTATAATCTGGGAATGATCTATGAGGAACAGAAGAATTACCCGGAGGCATTGGAGTATCAGTTGAAGGCATACGAGTACGAGAGAAAGACCGGTAACAAGTTTAGTATTGGAATCGCATTCAGTAGTATTGGGAGCGTATATACTTACCTGGGTAAATTTGACAGCGCCCGGTATTACCTGGAGAAAGCCGACGAACTGGGCCGGCAGACAGGCTCGCTTGAGTTGCAGATGGAGAACTGTTTCTACTGGTCTGAATTCTACGAGTACCAGGGTAAGTTCAATGAGGCCCTGATCTGGCACAAAAAGTATGCGGCACTCAATGACAGTGTTTATCACGAAACGGGAGCTACACGGCTTGCAGAGATGCAGGCTTTGTATCAGGCGGATCAGAAGGACAAAGCGATCCATGTCCTGAGTCAGGAAAAGGAGCTTCAATCAAACCAGCTCGAGTTGCAGAAAGCGCAGATCAGGTTACAGCGCTATGTGATCGTTTCCGTCATCGTCGCCCTGGTGCTGGTATCACTCCTCGCTTACAAGACCTGGAAGTATAATCGTGAGATACAGTTTGCGCATAAAGAAATTGTGGAGCGCAAGGAAGAGTTGCAGGCGAAATCGGAAGAGCTTCAGCTTGCTTACGAAACGATTGCCGGCAGTAATCGCGAACTGGAACGGAAAGTGAGCGAGCGCACATCGGCGCTAACGGAAGCGTACCGGGAGCTCGATACTTTTTTCTACCGTGCATCGCATGATTTCAGGAGGCCGTTGACCACGTTTCTCGGTTTGGCAGAGGTTGCCAAAATAACGTTAACCGATGCGAATGCGAGGGAGCTGTTCGATAAAGTCCGTGAGACGGCCATCAATCTCGACAAGATGCTTCTTAAGCTGCAATCGATCAGTGACCTGGGTTCGCAGCAGCTCGCGTATGGTGAGGTGGATATGGGCGACCTGTTTCAGCGCGTGGTGGATCAGTTTCGCACGCCTCTTGAGGAGCGGCGTATCCATACTTCGACAAGCTGTATAATGCCTGAACGATTCAATTCATATCCGGAGATGATTTACCTGGTTCTCGAAAACCTTGTCGAGAACGCGATCGCTTTCTGCCGGTACAAGGGGGCGCATCTGCGTCTGCGCGCTGCCGTGGAAAATGGGCGCGTGCTGATAGAGGTGGAGGATAACGGCGATGGCATCGAGGCCCAATATCACAGCCGCATTTTCGATATGTATTTCCGCGGGAACGATCGCTCTAAGGGGAACGGGCTCGGTCTCTATATCATCCGGAAGGCAGTGGAGAAACTCGATGGCGCGATTTCGTTTACGAGTGCGCCGGACCGCGGGACTCATTTCATTCTGAATTTTCCGCTCGACCTGAAGGCCGTAACGAGGCTTGAGGAAGAATTAGCGGAAAGGATGCATTTGTAAGATCAAACAACGTTTTATTAAGAAATGAGGCACGGCGAATGATCCGCCGTGCCTGCATGTTATGCTTTAACTTCTTTCGCCTGGACCGGATCCCAGTGAACGATCCGCTGTTCGAAGTAACTCGTATTGCTTGCGAGTGCCGGACCAGCGGCCCGCATTCCGAATAATGCATCTTCAACTACCGTCTT
>CBKWFZ010000584.1:0-3359 GCA_966673785.1 uncultured bacterium | reverse complement strand
AGTTAGGCTGGTTCGCGACAATTGCGGTAGCATATCCGTTGAATCGCGCGAACCCGGTGATGATGTTCTTGGCATAATTCCGCTGTACCTCGAAGAATTCGTGATCGTCGGTGATGGCGTGAATGACGTCGAGGACATCATAAGGTTTGTTCGGATTCTCGGGAATGATTTCGTTCAGTTCGTCTTCGAGACGATCAACCGGGTCGTCGCATTCAAGTACCGGCGGCTCCTCCAGGTTGTTGGATGGCAGGTAGCTGAACAGCTTTCGGATAAGCGCGATGCCCTCTTGTTCATCGGCTGCCATGAAATGTGCGACTCCGGATTTCGTGGCATGCACCTGCGCGCCGCCGAGGTCTTCGATTGAAATATCTTCACCGGTTACCGTCTTCACAACCTTTGGTCCGGTAACAAACATGTAGCTCGCCTTCTCTGACATCACGATAAAGTCTGTCAGCGCAGGGGAGTAGACTGCGCCGCCTGCACATGGCCCGAACACCGCTGATATTTGCGGAATTACACCGGACGCCATGATGTTGCGCTGAAAGATTTCGGCATAACCTGCGAGACTGCGCACACCTTCCTGGATCCGTGCTCCACCGCTGTCGTTCAACCCGATCACTGGCGCGCCCACTTTCATGGCCTTGTCCATGATCTTGCAGATCTTGTTGGCGAATGTTTCCGACAACGATCCTCCGAATACCGTGAAGTCCTGAGCAAAAACAAAAACGATTCGCCCGTCAATCGTGCCATGCCCGGTTACGACCCCATCTGACAGGTAGAGTTCCTTATCCATGCCAAATGATTTTGTGCGGTGCGTAACGAACATATCGTACTCTTCGAAGCTGCCCTCGTCCAGCAACAGCTCGATACGTTCACGGGCAGTGAGTTTGCCTTTGCTGTGTTGTGATTCAATTTTTTTCTCGCCTCCACCCAGCCGGGCAAGCACGCGCTTGTCGATAAGCTCCTTTATTCTTTCTTGCGTCTTCATATGATTCCCCAGGAGGATATTTGTTCTGCTTCACATAGTTCGGTCAGCACGCCGTGAGTGGATTTGGGATGGAGGAATGCGATGCTGAGACCTTCAGCACCTTTTCTTGGCTGTTGATCGATCAGGCTAACTCCTTTTTTATTCAGTTCGTCGAGTCTTTCCTGAAGTCCTTCAACGGCAAATGCGATGTGGTGTAAACCGGGACCTTTTTTCTCAATAAACTTCGCGACCGGACCGTCGCTGGATGTAGATTCGAGTAATTCGATCTTTGTCTGTCCGATTTTGAAAAAAGCCGTACGCACTTTCTGATCCTTCACCTCTTCGATTGCGTAGCAGCTTAACCCGAGTATCTTTTCGTAGTATGGAATTGCCTCTTGCAGACTGTTTACGGCAATACCGATGTGTTCAATATGAGTAGCGTTCATACAGTGAAAAATTTTTGTAACCTTAAGCGCCCGAAAGTTGGGTTTGGATTCACTTGCGTTGCATGATGGCTGTCAAGATCAGTGGGCTGTTTGAATGATCCTTATCCACTTTTCTGTGATAATTGTCATTGAGAAGGTTTTTCTTTGCTTTTCGACAAGGATTGGTTTATGACCTTTTTTTTGAGAAAATCAAGAACTTTATTCCTTGTTTTCTACGGCACTTTTTTTACATCTTTGTCTCCCTTTCCCCCCGTGGAAGATGAATAATCCTGTAAAATCAATGGAAGTTAGCTGCGGAACTGTATGGAATGACTGCCTGGAGGTGATTCGTGAGAGCGTGGGCGAAGAAAATTTCAATACATGGTTCAAGCCGATTGTACCCCTTCGCGTTGAAGGCGACATTCTAACGATCCAGGTTCCTTCTCAGTTCTTCTATGAATGGCTGGAAGATAATTATGTTCCGGTACTCAAAAAGGCAATTCACACCGTTCTCGGTCCAACCGGTCGATTGGAATATTCCGTTGTCGTCGACAGTGGCGGGAAACAGGCACCCCCGGTGGCGGTGAATTACCCGACGAACAGCGCCAATACCAGACGCAGTTCGGTTAATTCAAATTTTGGCTCTGACGATTATTCGCCATTCACATTTAAAGCGCTAAATCCTCAGACCGTAAATTCGCGGCTTAATCCTGCGTATTCATTTGACAACTTCGTTGAAGGGGATTGTAACAGGCTTGCACGAAGCGCGGGACTTGCTGTTGCCAAGAAACCCGGTGTGACGTCATTCAACCCGTTGATGCTTTATGGGGGAGTGGGTGTCGGGAAAACTCACCTTGTACAGGCGATCGGCAATGAAATCAAGAACAACATGCCAAGCAAGGTTGTCCTTTATGTCGATCAGAATGATTTCACCACACAATTTCTGAACGCGCTGCAAAATCATAAGATACAGGAGTTTCAGAATTTCTACCTTCAGGTGGATCTCCTTATTCTCGATGATGTTCAGTTTCTTGCGGGTCGTGAGAAGACACAGGAAATGTTCTTTCACATCTTTAATCAACTCCATCAGTCCGGCAAGCAGATCATTATGACGAGCGATTGCCCGCCACGTGATCTCAAGGGATTTCAGGAGAGGCTGCTTTCGCGATTCAAATGGGGTTTGACGGCGGATCTGCAGGAGCCCGATTTCGAAACCAAGCTGGCCATCATCAACAGAAAGATGCAGGCAGACGGTATCGAAATACCCACGGAAGTGGCCGAGTACCTCGCTTACAGCGTCGATACAAATCTTCGCGATATGGAAGGCGTGCTGAATTCATTGATATTCCATGCCACCCTCCTTAAAAAGGAAATTGACCTTGACCTCGCAAAAGAAGTCCTCAAGAACATCATCAAGGAGATTCAATCCGATGTGAGCGTGGATTTCATTCAGAAAACCGTTGCCGACTACTTCAAGGTCGATCTTGATGCCATGAAGGGCAAAGTCAAGAAGCGTGAAATTGTGATTCCCCGGCAGGTGGCGATGTATTTCTGCAAGCGCTACACGCAGCTTACTCTTGCACTGATCGGCGAAAACTTTGGCGGTCGCGACCACAGCACGGTTATCCATGCCTTGGAATCAGTTGAAGATATGATGAAGACGGATGCCAACTTCAAAGCTTCGGTTGATGAGCTTGGCAAAAAGCTCAAGATGCGCGTCAACTGATGCGCGAAAAGCAATCATTTCATTTGATTTCCTGACGAAAGCTGATCGTTAATCCGTTACCGGATTGTAAACGGTATTTCAACCTGCTGCCTTGCCGCATTGATTCCGTAGATGTATCCCCGGCCTTTATACTTGGTGAAGAAGTCGATAACTTCGTCGGGCTCTTTCACCCGGACGCGATTGATAGCGACGATTGTGAAGTTCTCGGGAACGCCGATCTGTTTCAGTACACTCTTTTCAC
>CBKWFZ010000583.1:0-3365 GCA_966673785.1 uncultured bacterium | reverse complement strand
TCCGCGTAAGCCGATGAACGTCTGCCAGGCAATTTTTCTATCCGAACCTATAAACGCAACCATACCGAATGATTCCTGAAATCCAAAGACAGGTTGTCCTACCGTTGCGCCGATAAGATAACCTCCGGGGACAATCTCAATTGTAGTAACTTCATCTTTCAGCAAGATATCGTATGTATCGCTCCAGAGTAAAGTTCCCTGAGCGTCGATTTCAGCCACTAAAAGGTTTTTGCTTCCCTCCTCGTCTTCGACGGCCCCTGCCATGATCATATTGCCGTCACCTTTCATTCGAATTGCGTTGATCGTTGTTTTGTAACCCAGGTCGTACGTATATGAGCTCAGCACAACGCCCGCGGAATTTATTTCCGCAATTAAGGCCTTCCGTGCTATTTTGTAGGTTTCCGCCTGCTCACCGGCGATGATGTAAGTACCTCTTCCTGTGGGCGTAATTCTATGGATCATGCTTCCCACCATACGGTTCGGCAAAGTCGTCTGACTTTGATCGTTGGGATCGACGATCATCAGCCGGCCTACCTCATTGTACGGTTGCAAATCGAAACCATGAAAACAGAAAAGTAACCTGCCGTCTTCCATTGGGGTGAAATCTGAACGTTTTCCGGTGAAGATCTGGATTGGGTTGGTGAGCGTGTTTTTCGACCACGCGTACAACCCATATGTTCCGCCGGTTTCATGAACGAACGCCTTGTCTGAATCGAGTACCCTCACTCCTGTTATCGCGTTATTGGTGTATCCGCCCCACGGGCTGACGGAAAGAAGTGTTTTTGTCATTACCGTATCACCATCGGAATTCAGTCTTGCAATGAATCCAGCGACTACGGGCGCAGCATCCGGCGGATGGCTGTACAGTTGCCCTCCTGTCACAAATTCATCATCATTGATGAAATCTATCGTACGTAACTGCAATTCGGTACCCGCTGAAGGAATCGTTTTCTCGGGTTCCTTAACATCAATCGACAACCCATCGTCCAGAAGGCCGGCGTTATTGG
The DNA here is from genome assembly GCA_966673785.1 of uncultured bacterium. Taxonomy (GTDB): domain Bacteria; phylum Bacteroidota; class Bacteroidia; order Cytophagales; family Cyclobacteriaceae; genus Ohtaekwangia. The sequence goes on along the minus strand of CBKWFZ010000583.1, from coordinate 2,358 downwards.
TTTGAATAAGAAACGAACGCGATTGTGAATCCCAGCGAGTGCCGCCAAAAAAGGCAAGCGTTGTTCCCTCACTCAACAATCCTCTGATCTGCTCAGGCAGGCCAGTGGTTGCGCCGCTGCCGAAGTAACGCCACCAGGCAAAATGTGCGGGGGCTGACATCGCAGTCAGGAACATTCGACCACGACTTGAACCAGCGATGATCAGTTTATTTGTGGCACCTACGCGGACTATTTTTCGTGCTATGGCGTGAGGTAGTTCAATCGTATCGATGATATCGCCATTGGAATCGAGCGTGATGATATCGGAGGACTCGCCATGCCCAAGTAGCGCCTTAAGTCGGTTTCCGGAAACTTTTTCGACGTCCGTTATCGAGGCGTTTACAGTTGACGGAAAAGCGCGCGACCATTTTTCTTCGCCTCCGGTTCCCAGCACTGTAAGGTATCCCTTTGAAAACGGGGAACCACTTTGCATTCCGAATACCGCAAGTTCCCCCGAACCGGTTCTTTTCCCTCCCGTAAAACTTGTTCCGGTAACGTCTGAGGTATACGACCATAAAAGTTTTCCTGTGTTTGTGTCATACAGATCGGCGAATCCGGAGGCATCACCAGCCGGGGTCGTACGCTGCCCGGTCACCAGCAGCGAGTCACCACCAATAAATGTATGTTCGCCAAAGGAAGCGCCTTCCACGGTTGTGGTAGGTTCAACGACATTGCCGTTAATATCCGCAATCAGGAACCGAATCGTGGACGTATTGAAATCATGCGCAGTAATTTTAAAACCTTGTTGGTGAACACCGATTGTCTTATGGACGATAAGCGGATCCATCCAGACGCGCTTTTTCCATTTTAGCGAACCGTGCTGGTCGATACACGCAATTGCCTCATTGCTGATCACTGCAAACGAACCCGAAGAATGTTTCACACCACCCGTGATAAGGGTGAGACCTTCCTCATCATAGTACTTCGCAAAACGGGGCTCCTGTGCAAGAGCCCACGAAGCGCTTAGAAAGTAGAGGTAAACAAGATGTATGGCGAGACGGCGCATTGAGGAGTCGATTTCCCTTTAGACCCAACGTTGGCGCTGATGGTTGGAATCACATCCATGAAGCGTGCTCAAATCGTAAACAAGAAGAAGGGAGCCGTTGAAACAAGGATCCCTGTGACTATGTGACTATTGTTACTGATCCCCATTCTTGACGGATGTAATTTTGTGTAGTAATTGGAATGCTGTTTATGGAAATTGCCGGATTTATTGCGTCGGTGATAATGGGACTTTCACTCGGATTGATCGGCGGTGGCGGGTCGATACTAACGGTGCCGATCCTGGTCTACCTGTTTGGCGTTGATCCGGTCCTTTCGACTTCGTACTCGCTGTTTGTCGTCGGGCTGACGAGTCTTATCGGATCGTATTCGCATTTCAGGAAAGGCAACCTCGATATCAGGACAGCCCTGATCTTTGGAATTCCATCAATAGTATCTGTTTACGCCGTTCGGAAGTTCGTTGTCCCAATTATCCCTGACCCGGTCTTCTCCATCGGGGAGTTCCTTGTCACGAAAAGTGCTTTTGTACTCATCGTATTTTCAGTACTAATGGTTCTGGCTGCGCTTTCGATGATCAGAAGGAACAAAAGGGAAGTACTGGACTGTGAGCAGAAAATCAGTTACAATTTCCCCCTCATTTTCGGCGAAGGAATTCTGGTCGGCGCAATTACCGGTCTGGTCGGCGCGGGAGGCGGATTCCTGATTATCCCTGCTCTTGTACTGTTCGGCGGGCTGTGTATGAAAAAAGCGGTAGGAACGTCTCTTCTCATCATCGCGCTGAAATCATTAATCGGGTTTACGGGAGACCTGGGTTCGGGACTTCAACTGGACATACCATTCATGTTGATGTTCGCGGGTTTTGCCACGGTCGGAATTATAGCGGGAACGCTGATCTCAAAACACATTTCCAACGAAAAACTCAAACCTGCCTTTGGATGGTTTGTCCTGATCATGGGCGTCTATATTATTGGCAGGGAAATACTTTTTATTTGAAGTGGTCAAAGGAACGGGCGTGTTTCTGCCCCGCTGCCTTCGACTTCGCACGGGCAGCATATTGGTACCTCCTGTTGCTTACCATGTTTTGAGGCGGCCCAGGTGAAATTAGCCGGGCTTTGTGACAGGCGTCACGGAATGCGACGGAGCGAATACCGAACTTTGCAGCATTAATAACTTAACGCAACATTATATGTTCAATATCTTTTCATCGGAAACGAAGGCTTACGGTTCACTCAGTGGCCGCGAATTCAAAGAAGAATACAACAAAAGTAAACAGCCGGTACTGATTGATGTACGGACAGCCGGAGAATTTTCCTGCGG
>CBKWFZ010000582.1:0-3365 GCA_966673785.1 uncultured bacterium | reverse complement strand
CTGAAGTCGGCGTAACACTTTCGATCATTAATACCCGGTAATACAATGTATCGAATACATTTTCATTGTCGAGGTAAACCTGAACCCGGATCTTCCAGGGGTCATCAAGGGTTGCGGGCACAACAACTTTCAGGTGGTCGGAAGCCGATTCCAACAGGGGAACCGCTTTTTCATCGATCTTCACATCGAATCTGCAATGAGGCATGTTCCTGAAGCTTAACGTCAATGTATCGAGGAAAGCCGAATGGGCAGGTGCAAGTTGCGTGAAGTCAGGAAAGTTTAGATTAATAACCTCCGGGAGTATACTCACGAACGAACCGACATGCATCCGCACGCTGACCTTCAGATAGCCCGATGACAGAGACGGCACAAGGACTTTGATCTGATCAGTCGTCCGCCCGACGATCGTGGAACTTTTGTCGTTAAAGAAAATTCCGGGAGTGGATGTCGGTCCTAAGTTGGCGACATAGAGCACAACCGTATCACAACGGTTTATTGTCGTCTTGTCTATGCCCATCAGCATCGGCTTTCTTAAAACAAATGGCTGGTCTGCTTCTGACTTCTGCTCTGCAATTTCAACAGAGACGCTGACCGAAACAGATCCAACTGGCAGAGTCTCCGGAACGATCACACGTAACAAACTGTCCGATGCAAAAACCACCGTTCCCTGCGTGTTATCAAATTGAACGATATTCGAATGAAGCCTGTAACTAAAGTGTTCGCCTTTAATGGCTATTGTATCCCCGACGTTTCCTGTGGTGGGTAAAATTCCTGTGATTACAGGTGCCTGGCTTCCCCGGCTGACGAATGCCACTTCCTTCCCATACACCGTGTAGCTTTGAGTTATCAGAAACGGTCTGACGAAGTACGTGGTCTGCTCTCTAAGCGTGGATAAGATGGTTGCAGAAAACGCAGATGTCCTGATATTCTCTGAAAAAACTACCTTGTCGGCAGTTTCAATTTTCGGATCGTTTGATTCTGACCATACAAATCCGAAATTAAGGACCTCAAAATCTCCTCGATATCTTATCTCCGCATTAAAGGTTGCACCATGCTCCGAAAGATCAGTGACTTCAAGCGTCTTGAGCCTTGGGTAATCACGTTCCGAGACTTCATCGTCGTCGCAAGCAAAAAATATGAAAGTTCCCAGTATTACCAGGAACGTTGAGATTATCCTCATTGCTTTTGCAGGATTAAGAATATCGAGAATTTGTTATGGCTTGTACGCACGACGTCTACTGTATTCAGCGTACTCATCTGGATATATCTTATCCCGACGCCGGTCCTGACTTTTTTGAATGACCTCATCACACTTAGTCCTCCCCAATAGCCAAACTGACTTTCGTATATTTCAAACGGCTCATTTTCATAAGTTTTGACGACACTTCCGGAAACAAGCTCACTTACCACCAAAGCCTCCGATTTGAGATGATAATCAAGATTAACTCCCGCGAACACCCGAATGGAGTTGCGTCGTTCAGAAAATGAATACCGAAACGCCATCGGTATGGAAACAGTAGTCAAACTGATAAAGGTGTCGTGGTATACCCGGCTCGCCTGTCCACCCACAGAAGAAAGGGATGAAAAATCTGATTTGGAAAACTGAATCTCAGGCTGAAAAGCGACCCGTTCCGTTATCCGGGGAGATGAGATTTCAAAAACAACGCCCAGGAAAGGATCTATTGAGGTATACTTCCTGACCAGAAACGGGCGGCTGTCCGGCCGATCCACGTTGATCTCCGATCGGTTCCACCCAAACGCGGCACCGACTTCCAGCCTCGTCCAGGGCTTGGCCTCCTTGTAGGCTTTAAATCCTGTCTGTCTACACTTGTTATAATCAACGACTATTTCTGTCAAACCTTTCTCCTTAAGTCCCAAACCTTTAATCCGGTCCGGATCGCCTATGCAATCCGAGATTAAGTAGTATATCATTCCCTTCCACCTGAGGTCCTTTTTCATGCCGACCTTTCCATCAATAGTCATCTGAGTTTCCCTCGATTCAAGTTTTCGAACTTCTCCGCCTGACTTCCTGACGAAGAATCCATCTCCGTGTTTGAAAAGACTCAATTCACCCCTTACGAGAACCTCTGCAAAAGCTCCCTCAACTACGCCGGCTGCGAAATATCTGTCGCGCCAGAACCCATATCCATTGATTTGACGGGCATCGTAGGTAATCAGCTGGTTGTTCCGCCTGAATAAACAGCTCTCATACTTACTGCCAGCGGTCCGATAATCAACCTCTCCAGAAAGGGTATCGTTTTGAAGGGTAATAACATAGCCAGGGCGAAAATCTTTCTGCGCAACGGCAACGGTAGTGGAAATCGCTAAAACTGCGAAGAATAACAACAGCGCTTTCATTTACTCATATACTTAAAAACGGATAAGCGATAACGTTCGGTAAAAAAGTTGTCTCAAAGGGTCACACATTCACCAACACTTACCCACAACGGGACATATATACGAATGTCAGGCTTTTCGCGGGATCAAACAAGGATGCAAGCTAACGATTTGTCTGTAATCGGAAAAGAAGAAAAATCCTTTGTCTTGATGACATTTCCAGTTGACAAGATGCGGCCCTCGCCCCCGCTATCCAATCTCCGCCAGCTCCCGGTTAGCAAAAGCTGCGCTTCCGCAAAGCTTGATTTAATCACCTTGAACTTGCATTTGAGGTAACAATTGCATTAACGATCTGCTGCATGCTCACATGCTATTCCGATCTCAAATTGGAAACCGGGTTCGCTCTTGCCGCTCTGAGGGCCTGTGTCCCTACCGTTAACCAGGCTATCGCCAGCGCGAACAGGCCGGAAAATAAGAAATACCACCATTCTAACGTTACCCGGAAAGCAAAACCATCCAGCCAGGATTGCGCAACCAGGTAGCTCAAAGGTAATGCGATAATCGCCGATACCAGTACCACTTTCGTGAACTCGCCAGATAACAGGTAAACTATGCCGAGCTCACTCGAACCAAGTACCTTCCTGATGCCGATCTCCTTGATCCTTCTTTCGGCCGTGAACGCCGCCAAACCATACAACCCAAGGCAGCAAATAAGCATAGCAAGCGCGGCAAAATATTTCGACAAGGTGGAAACCCTGCTTTCTGCCGCGTAAAGCGACTGATAGTCGGAATCCAGGAAACGATAATCAAGCGGAAAACCTGGATTAAACTCCTGACAAAGTTCGTTAAGGCTGGATAATACTTCCTGCTCCTTTCCTGGTTCAACCTTGATCATGATATTCGATGAAGTCGGATCCAGCCAGAAGAACGCGGGTTTGATTTCCTCGCGAAATGTTTCGAAATGAAAATCCTTCACAACGCCGACAATCTTCACATTCTTGCCCCAAAGTTTGACCTCCTTACCGATG
>CBKWFZ010000581.1:0-3365 GCA_966673785.1 uncultured bacterium | reverse complement strand
AATCATTGCTGTCCGGGGAAAATCAGTTCTTTGAAAAAAACATTGAATCCATTCACGGATCACAGCTTTTTTCGTTTTTCCTTTTGGAGGGTACCTAGCCAGATAGATTTAATTTTAATTGACTATCTGGAGGACGTGTTTTGATAACAGCCGATTCTGGATTTTCGAGGAAGGCGAATAGATCCAAATAGTTGAATAGGTGCAATCGTATCAAGCTGACAATGTTAGAGAACGCCCATTTGCGTTTGATTTGCCTCTTTACAACTTGCACCAGTAGATCGGCTATCAAAGCGCACCAGATTTGAATCCTTACTGCATTCTTATTGTCGCCCAGAAAATATCGCAAGGGCATATTTTGTTTAAGGCGCTTGAATAGTAGTTCAATTTTCCATCGCTTTTTATAAAGATCGGCGATAGTAATAGCGTCAGAGTCAAGGTCGTTAGTAATAAATTCGAATTTCTTGCCCGTTTCCTTAGACGTATACTTGATCAATCTGCATTTCACCTTCGAGATCTTCTTCGGTTGTGCTCCCATAACGATTTCCCAGTCTGTCCGTATTCCTAGATTTTTTAGTTCATCTTCAACCTTGCGACGAGACTTGATGCGGTAGAACGCATTTGGTTGAATGCGCGTAACCCATCGTACCTGTTGTTTCGTCCAGGAATTGAACTGCTCATAATTTTTGTAACCTCGATCCATAATCACCGTGCTCCCTGCAGGTAAATTCAAATATTTGGTAAACGAGCCGTCGTTATATGCCGCCTGCGTTAGATGCACAATACTTGGCACTTCATCGGACTGCTCGACAGCCATATGAACTTTCAATCCACCTTTCCGCTTCCCATTTGCCTGACTTAGACCAGCTCCGCGAAATATTTCCTGGAATAACTTTATTGTAGTTGAATCAACGATGTACACCGGGTCGTTCTTGCTCCGGCTGTCCGGGGAAAGACTATCCCAATACGCTTTCAGCTCGAAAAAAATCTTTTCGAAAACAACACTATCCCGCGTCGCATTGGCATCTGCCAACGTGCTTTTAGCCGGAAAATATCGTATTCCTAGATTTAGCAACTTCCCTTCCAAAGCCTTCATACCGGTTACCACCTCCCTTAGCGCTTGGCAATGTCCGTAACACGTAAAGAGCATAGCGACGAGGTGATCCCAGGTGAAAAATGACTTGCGATAATGATCGGATTTAGTTTGATCTACGCAGCGACCGAGAATCTCTTTTGGTATTAACTTTATTAATTGATAGAAAGTCGGCTGTCCGGAGAAAAAGGTACTTTTGTTCATGGTAAATTTTGTGTGGTAACTAAATCTACCATAAAAAAAGCGGGGCTAGCAATGGCCCCGCTCCTTTTTTCATAATTTTCCCCGGACACCAATGATTAGAAATTAGAAATTGATGCATCATTCACGGCAGTCACGTTTCCCTTGCACACTACATTCTCTTGAAACTTGAAACTTCTGAAACTTGAAACTTCAACTAGCAAGGAATCACCACAACCACCTTCGTCCCTGCAGCAACCCCATTGTGTACGAGGTCGATGAACGTAACGCCGGCCTCTGCTTGCCGCATTTTTCCATATTGTTCCAGCCGCTGCCGCGTAATGCCTATCGCCGCAGAACGATGTGCCGGCTTCGTTTCGTTGAGCGCCCGCGCCGCCTCACGACCGATTCCGTTGTCGGTGATCTCGCAGATGAGCACCTCGTCACGCTGGAAAAAATCCACCGTGATCATGCCTCCCTCTGGCTTACGCCGCACCCCGTGAACAATCGCATTCTCCACAAAAGGCTGGATCAGCATCGGCGGGATTTCCGTTGCCGCTGCATCGATGGAAGGGTCGCAGGTAACTTTGTACGAGAACTTCCGGCTCGTGCTGAGCTGTTCAAGGTCGAGGTAGTTCTCAAGCATCAGGATCTCGTTCGCGAGTGGAATCAATTCCTCGCGCGCGTTTTCAAGGATCTGCCGCATCAGTTTTCCAAACCGTCCGAGATACATTTTCGCTGACTGCGTTTCCTGTGACGCAATGAGGCCCTGTATCGAGTTCAGGCAATTGAAAATGAAGTGCGGGTTCATTTGCAGCCGCGACGCCTCCTGCTCAAGCTGGAGCACGCTGTTCTCCAGCATCAGGCGCTCCTGTATCACGCGGTTGCGTGCCTCGATCTGTCTGAGCCGGATCCTGAAGAGTAACCAGACCGTGACAATAAGCGCTGCGGCAATTAGCGCCCTCACCCACCACCATTCCCACCACGGCGCCGATATGGTAAACGCAAAGGTTGCCGGATCGGTCCAGCCTGCACCAGTGGATGCAATCACTTTAAAGGTGTAGTCACCTGGCGGAAGGTTTGAAAACACTGCCTCCCTTTCCCGGAGTCCCGGAGACCAGTCACGGGAAAACCCGTCCAGCATCCAGCGATAGCGTATGGCGTCCGGGTTGGCGTGATCGATACCAATGTATGTGAAGGTGATGTTATTCTGATCGTAGGGTAGCTTGAGGTCCACCGGAAGCGGGTACCACGCGGATACCGAGTCGCCGTACGGCGTATGCTCTATCTTCTCAAAGAAAAGCTTCATTCCCGTTACGTGTACAGGAGGTACCTGCCTTTGTTCTCCGGCCATACGCGGATTGTAGCGTACAAGTCCGGTAACCGTTCCAAACCACAACGTACCCTCGCGGTCAACACATGACGCCTTACGGAAAACTTCTCCGCCACGGAAACCTTCGCGTTCACCAAAGTGGCGAACTTCTGCGGATGAATGGTCCACTGAGAACGAGACTCGGGCGACACCGCGCTCCGTCCCCGCCCACAGATCGCCATCGTTGTCGAAAACAAGACTGTAGACGCGTTCACTGGCAAGACCGTTTGTGGTGCCGATGTGGTGAACGGTACCGCCTTCAATGATATCGATTCCCGATGACGTCCCCGCGAAAACGATACCTTCGCGTTCAATCAGGCAATGGATGGTGCGCCCCTGCAGGTTTGACGGATCGCCGATGCTTAACGTGTCATGGGTTGTGTCTGTGGCATAAATCCCTCCGGAGGTCGCCAGCCACAACGTTTGGGTTGAACGCCAGAGCAGATCGTGAATGACCAGGTGCCGCGGGATTGACAGCACCTTCATTCCTGTGAGCGTGTCACTGGTAAAGGTTGGACTGAAAACTGTCCCGGCATCCGAGAGCCACGCCTCGCCATCTGGTGAAAAAGCGATATTTGAAACAGCGTTGACGGGGAGTCCGTCCTCGGTGGTGTATTGGAGTGTCTTTTCCCTTCTGGAAATGAAAAGTCCCTCATCCTCAGTCCCTCTCCAGAGGCTGCTGTCAGGGACGTGACGAACCGCAAGCAACTGCGAAGAGGTGAA
>CBKWFZ010000580.1:0-3373 GCA_966673785.1 uncultured bacterium | reverse complement strand
GCAAGGAAATTCGCGATTCCGGAGCAAGGTCAGTCTTTTTCAGCTCAAACCACCAGGCCGTCCTTCAGTTCGATTTTTCGGTCAGCCATACCAGCGAGTTCCTGGTTGTGCGTAACAATGATGAACGTATGTCCGAAATCCTTCCGAAGCTGAAAGAAGAGGTTATGAAGATCTACGGCGTTTTTCGAATCGAGATTTCCGCTGGGTTCGTCCGCCAGAATCAGGTCGGGAGAGTTTATCAGCGCGCGGGCGACGGCTGTTCGTTGCTGTTCCCCTCCGGATAGCTCCGAAGGCTTGTGATCAAGCCGGTCCTGAAGTCCGAGCATTTGCAGAAGCTCAGTCGCCTTCCGCCGTACCTCTTTCTCGCCTGTCGAATTCTGAATCAGCCCCGGGATCATCACGTTTTCAAGCGCGTTGAACTCGGGCAGCAGATTGTGAAACTGAAAAATGAAGCCGATTGATTGGTTTCTGAAGGACGAAAGTTCTTTGGCCGACCGGTCGAAAATGTTGCGACCGTGCATCGAGACCGTACCAGCGTCGGGCCGGTCAAGTGTACCGAGAATGTGCAGCAGCGTACTTTTCCCGGCACCGGATGCGCCGACAATGGCAACCAGCTCACCTTTTTCCACTGACAGGTCGATGCCTTTGAGCACGTTCAACTGTCCATAACTTTTGGTAATCTTGTCAGCCTTCAGCATACGTATCGCGCGGGTTTAAACGGGTCGGTAAGCGACGATTTCGCAAAAAGCGGATTACCAAAGACTCCGAATCCGCGAATTAAAACCGGAATATCGTTGGCGGGAAAGGACTTTGGCAAAAAAATGAACCCAGGCGCGGATAGACCGCCGTCTGAGCCCCTAAAATTGAAATCTGAAATCGTGACCATTTGAAATCGAGTTGAAAATAGAGTAGTTTCGCCCGAAAACAAAAAATTCATGAACATACACGAATACCAGGGCAAGGAAATCCTTAAGAAGTATGGCGTAGCCATCCAGCGTGGCATCGTAGCAGAGACTCCGGAAGGGGCTTTGGCAGCTGCGAAAGAACTTCAGTCGGAAACTGGCACGAAGTGGTTTGTGGTGAAATCACAAATCCATGCCGGGGGCCGCGGAAAAGGCGTCGTTAAGGAAACCGGCTCTAAGGGTGTTGTTCTCGCAAAAGGCCTGAATGAAGTGGCCGACAAAGCAAAAGGAATTCTCGGCGGAACGCTGGTAACGCATCAAACCGGTCCGGAAGGAAAAAGGGTGAACAAGATCCTCATCGCCGAGGACGTGTACTACCCCGGTGAAAACGAGCCGAAGGAGTATTACATGAGTATCCTGCTCGACCGCGCTACCGGTACACCTGTGATCATGGCATCGACGGAAGGTGGAATGAATATCGAGGAAGTTGCTGAGACAGCTCCCGAGAAGATTATCAAGGAATGGATTGACCCTGCCATCGGATTGCAGCCGTTCCAGGCCCGGAAGATCGCATTTGCGATGGGTTGGGAAGGAACGGCGTTCAAAGAGGGCGTCAGGTTTATTCATTCACTCTACAGTGCCTACATCGGACTCGATGCCAGCATGTTCGAGATAAATCCGCTGCTGAAGACATCCGACAACAAGATTCTTGCCGTAGACTCGAAGGTCAATCTTGACGACAATGCGCTCTACCGTCACAAAGATCTCATGGAACTTCGCGACCTCTCTGAAGAAGACCCGCTCGAAGTGGAAGCAGGCAAGGCCGACCTGAACTATGTGAAACTCGATGGCAACGTAGGGTGTATGGTGAACGGTGCCGGGCTTGCTATGGCAACGATGGATATCATTAAACTTTCAGGCGGCGAGCCTGCAAACTTCCTCGACGTGGGTGGCGGAGCAAATGCGACTACCGTTGAGGCCGGTTTCCGTATAATCCTGAAGGATCCCAATGTAAAGGCGATCCTGATCAACATTTTCGGGGGTATTGTACGCTGCGACCGCGTTGCCAATGGTGTCGTGGAGGCCTACAAGAAAATCGGCGACATCCGTGTTCCGATCATTGTCCGCCTTCAGGGGACGAATGCCGAAGAAGGGGCGCGTATCATCGAGGAATCGGGATTGAAGGTGTTTTCCGCCATCCTGCTGAAGGATGCAGCCCAAAAAGTGAAAGAAGTCCTCGCGTAAATTTGGAGTTTCGTTTTCAGGACGAAATGCCTATATTGTCCGAAATTTTGCATTTTAATCACCTGGGATGTCAAGAAAAGCCCTGATAATAGCGCTGGTTTGCATTTGCATCGCCGAATTTGCCGATGCCCAAAGCTTTTACCAGATCCGGCGGCCGCGTAACCTGATGCTTAACGCTGGTTCGGGAATCGCCTATTATAAAGGCGATCTCGTGAATCCAGGTGAGGCGGGGATCATCAAGCCGAATATCACCATTGGCGCTGAATATTTCATCAATGAAAGAATCAGCGTTCGCCCCCAGTTTACATGGTTCCAGACTGAAGGTGACGATTCGAAAGCCAACGATGACCGTCAGGAGCGTAACCTCTCGTTCCGTAGTGGTAACATAGAATTTTCAGCGATCGGTGCCGTTAGTCTTATCCCGGTACCGATGCGTTATTATCAAAGACCCCGGGTTAATCTCCATGGATTTGCCGGTATCGGGCTCGTTTATTTCAATCCGAAGACAGAACTCGACGGTGAAAAGTATGCACTTCACAAATTCAAAACGGAAGGAGTTTCATACGGTCGCATCCAGCCTGTAATCCCGGTTGGGCTCGGCGCACGCATAACACTCAATCCTTACTTCAACCTGCTTATCGAAGGCGGTTACCGCTTTTCGTTCACAGACTACCTTGACGATGTCAGTCGCAAAAGATATCTCGGTCCTGAAGCATTTGAAACAGAACTCGCCTACCGCCTCTCCGACCGCAGACCTGAAGTCGACACGCAACCTTCACGGCCGACAGAAGTAGGTGTTCGTGGAAATCCCGACAACAATGATGGGTATTTTATCATGAACATCAGCGTGCAGTATTACTGGCCGCGTGAGATCTTCAATCTTTCGCAACGCAAGCTCTATAACAGAAAACGTAAATCTGTTTTCAATCCAATGAGGAACAGGCGATAAGTCGTTTGTTTCAAGCCCGTAACGCATCGCGATTTTTTAGTTCGAACACTTTACCACGCGAACGGTTTCCGTTCGATGATTTTTCGATCTTATCTGTAACGTTAGCATGCCTGTCGGCCAGAGCGAGGTATCGAGAATGCGTGAAAATTGCAGCGCCTTAATTACAGATATCCGTCTGCCGGCTGAATCGAAAACTGTCACATCAACGACCTCGACATCCGTACCCATTACCAGCGTAAGCCGGTCTTTAAATGGCGACGGATAACAATACACATCA
>CBKWFZ010000579.1:0-3374 GCA_966673785.1 uncultured bacterium | reverse complement strand
AAGGGTGATCCTTGCTCACTGTCTGAATGAAAAATGATTTGAAAAGAAACTATAAGACAGACTTACGACGCTTCATTAGACCATGGCGGGTTCGTTATTCTTTGTTTAAAGGTTCTCAATTAATTTGATGCGAATAAAATAACCTTAGGTCCCGGTTGCGAAGCGGGACCAACATAGAGCAATGCTCTATGGCGCTGCAAAGTAATCAAGATTTTCCGCCGGGAAAGGGTCGTTACCCAACGTTTAGACGAGCCGTTGTATCCCAAGATAAGCTGTCCATATTCCGGATTGCTGTAATGTAAAGAAGAACGCTACACAACCTGTCGGATGTGATACTCCGCGTTCTTGACGAAAAATGAGTCCCCGACTTTTTTTCCTCTGAGTGTAATTGCCAATGGCGAAGCGCCGGATATACAGAACACGCGTGTATTCTCATGATGAATCTCGCCGCCGTGGATGGCTATGTAGATCAACCCGAATGTGCTGTCCACCAGGGCGCCCGCTTCGATTGCAGCACATCGGCGGTTGCCTCCGTATCGCGAAAGAATCGTCAGCAACTTCTCTTTTTCTCCGAGCTGATGAGCGAGTTTTTCCATTTCCAGGTGAGCCATTGCCCGCGCCGTTTCGTACTTGTCGCCGACGCTGCTCTTGGTTTCATCTCCCGCGGACGCTCTGAGATCCTTAAGGAGCATCTGAATGCGGGCAATATCCTGACGGACAAGAGCTGACAAATGCTGATGAACATTCTTCTTAAAATCAAACAAGGCGTCGGCGTGCATACGCCAACTTATGCAAAATCAGTTCGGCCAACTAATTTTTAAAGATTTTTCTGATGATGACCGCAATAAGTACGATCACAAAAATGACGATAAACATTCCGACGTACACGCCTGCTCCGAAGATATCACCGACAACCTCACAACCGGACAGGCTAAGTGCCAATGCCAGCAAAATCACGTAATTAAGTTGCTTCATTTTCGTTTTTCGGGATACCGGTTAAAAAAAGAGGCCAATAAATGGCCTCCTTCCGGGATTTCAACGCTTACGAACGCGTCGGTTAACCGAACTTAAACAAAACGTTATTGCGGCTGAATCACGATCTTACCAGCCTTGATTCGTCGACCTCCCGCCAAAATATGGTAGATGTAAAAACCAGGATTTGCGAACACGCGATCGAATGCGTCCTCATCCCACCTACCCTTGAAAATCATGTCGCCCCTGTCGTTATAAACAGCCACTCCAAATTTTTCCGGCGTAGGAATTCCGCCCGCAGTAAGGTCGATGTTAACAAACGGATCTTCATCACCCGGAGCAATAACCTGCGGCGCCTCCGCGGACGGGTTTTCAACACCGGTCTGCTCTGCCTGCTCAATGATTATGTTCACCTGATCGGTTGCAGCCCGCCCGGTGTTATCCCTGACTTCCAATTCGAGAACCACGATACCGGGAGTAAGTCCTGTCACGATCGCATGCGGCTCGTATCCGTTCTCGATCACCACCGGTGCCCCTGCTATCTGGATCCAACGATATGAAACGATGTCTCCGTAATCACTGCTGGCTTTGCCATCCAGTGGAATCTCCGGAGTATTCGCGGGCACGGTCACGTCGTCGCCACCGTCAGCTATTATGCTTTTCTCGTGATTCGCATCATTATCATCCGCGGGCTGATCAACATTGTTTCCCGCGTCGTCTTCATCGTTCTTCCCGCCATCCTCATCATTGCCCTCGTTATCATTATTGTTGCTGTCGTCGTTATTGCTATTGTTATCGTCATTGTCAGCCACCAACGCAGGCTTGACAGTTACGACTACCTCATCCGATGCCGTGAGTCCGTTTTCGCACGTTGCGCTGAGGCGGAATACATAACTTCCTTCATGTAAGTCGCTCAGCTTCAGCGACGGCGAACTGCGATCACTCATTGTCACGGCTCCACCTGACTGTTTGGTCCACGCGAACGATTTAATCGTCCTGCCTTTTGCGTCGGCCGCGCCTTGCAGCACCAGGTTGTCGACCGGAAGCGTTACCGTCTTGTCATCGCCCGCATCAACGACAGGAGCTTCAGGCTCTTTCTCATTCACCTTCAGGAGTATGTCGTCGGAAGCCGAAGCTCCACGATCATCTGTGACCGTCAGCCTGAATACATAGTTGCCTTCAGTGAAATCGCTGATGGTAAGTGTGGGCTGATCGGAACCCGAAAGCTTTGCTTCAGCGCCGGAAATCTGCTTCCACGAAAAGGAAACAATTTTTCCGTCCTCATCCTCGCCCGCACCCTCCAACACAACATTTTTTACATCGCTCGTGGTAACCACGTCTTCGCCGGCGTTTGCTACGGGAGGCCTATTCGCCGGAGGAAGCACCGTAACCTTAACTTCATCAACATCCGATAATCCCTTGTCGCTCTTGACCTCAAGGCGAAAAACATAAACACCCTGTTCAAGATCTCTGATCTCCGGTTTGGGTGCGTCAGGGTCAGCAAGTATCACATTTCCACCCGAGACTTTTGACCACTTGTAGCTGGCGATTGATCCTGATTCGACCGTTCCGTTGCCATCGAGCTTTGTGGTATTTTCCGGAAGATAAAGTGTCTGATCATTTCCTGCGTCAGCAACAGGTGGTTCCACATCATCGCTTACCAACACCTTGACATCGTCAGAGGCAGTTGCATCCTGATTGTCGCGAACCGTCAGGCGAAAAACATAATCCCCACTCTTAAAGCCGGTAATGGTCAGGTCTTTTGTTTCGGCATCTTCCATTGTCACGGATTCACCAGATACCTTCGTCCACTGATATGAAACAATCGATCCGTCACTGTCGGTCGCATTTCCGTGAAGCACCAGTGAAGTTGCTGACGACTTAACCGATTGGTCATCGCCCGCGTCCGCAACGGGAGCTCTATTGCGGTCCGGGCCCTCAACCGAAACCCGAACATCATCGCTGTCACTCAGCCCGTTATCGCTTTCAGCGTGGAACCGGAATGTATATTGTCCTTCCTTGAGCCCTTCGACGTGCAGTTCAACCGTTTTTTCGCCGGAAAGGGTCACATCCGCACCAGAAACCTTCGACCATTTATAACTGCTTATTTTTCCTTTTTCAACCGTGGCTTTCCCCGTAAGCAGTACCGTGTTCTCCGGAAGTTTGACCACCACGTCCTTTCCCGCGTCTGCCACGGGAGGACTGGCAGGAGATCGTACCGTCACAGTTACCTCGTCTGAAGCCGTCGCGCCATCGTCGTCTGTAACCGTGAGGCGAAACGTGAACTTTCCTTCGCGGAATTCGGACAAGGTCAATTCGTTGCTATTGGTACCTGTCATCGTTACAGGGTCACCGGAGATCTGCGCCCATTTGTATGCTTTGATTTCGCCATCGTCGTCACT
>CBKWFZ010000578.1:0-3379 GCA_966673785.1 uncultured bacterium | reverse complement strand
CAGGAACGCGAGATCATTATTCTTGTGGCGACATCGGGTGATACCGGCAGCGCCGTTGCAAATGGTTTTCTCGGGGTTGCGGGAACACGTGTGGTCGTACTTTATCCGAAGGGAAAAGTCAGTGAGATTCAGGAGAAGCAATTCACGACGCTGGATCAGAATGTTACAGCGCTTGAAGTTGATGGAAATTTTGACGACTGCCAGCGTCTGGTAAAACAAGCCTTCGTTGACGACGAGCTGCGCAGCAAGTATTTCCTTACTTCGGCGAATTCGATCAACATAGCCCGACTTATACCGCAGTCCTTTTACTTTTTCAGGGCGTACTCGCAACTCCCGCTGTCGGATATGCCTCTTGTTGTGTCCGTTCCGAGCGGAAACTTTGGCAATCTCACCGGCGGACTGCTCGCACAACGTATGGGACTTCCTATCCGGCATTTCATTGCATCGACGAATGTCAATGATATCGTGCCCGAGTATCTAAGGACCAGCATTTTCTCACCGCGCATGAGTACGGCAACCATCAGCAATGCCATGGACGTGGGCAACCCAAGCAACTTTGCGCGTATGCTTGAGCTGTTTGGACATGATTACGATGCGTTGAGCCGTGCGATAACGGGATATGCATTTTCCGATGCTGAGACGCGTCAGGCGATGCGTGACGTTTATCGTTCGAACGGGTATGTGCTTGACCCCCATGGGGCAATCGGCTATCTGGGGCTAAGCCGATATCTTCAGCAGATGGATGGCGGTGCGGTTGGCGTGTTCCTGGAAACAGCGCATCCCGCGAAGTTCAAAGAAACAGTAGATGCCACGTTGGAGACCGATATTCCGATTCCCGGCAAGCTGATGGAGTTTATGAAAGGAAAGAAAAAAAGTGTTTTGATAGGTCGTGAATTCGACGAATTCAAAACCTTCTTACGCGATAGTTTTTAACGGCGCTCCTTTCGGGCGCGACAGTTTCACGGTTTCTGAAGACAATGTGTTTCCGCGTGAAGTAGTTCCACAGCACCGTTACTGCGATGGCTAACCCTTTCGCTATGCGATCGTCCATCGAACCAAGTTCCACGAGCGACCACAGTACGATCTGATTAACACACAATGCTCCGACCAGGCAGATGGCAAACAGTTTCGCCTCTTCGGCTTTATTCTGATTAGCAGATTCGAAAACAAACCGGCGGCTCAGCGCGAATGTCATCACATTCGTGAAGGCAAACGCGACGACGTTTGCCACGAGATAGTTGAACGTTCCCTTGAAGAGGAAATAAAGCCCATATTCGGTAATCGCTGAGATGATTCCGACGATCACAAACTTGATAAACGCGCCGTTGAGAATCCTTTTGACAATTGTCATCATCATAATAGCCTGCAAATATGCGACAATTATTTAAAAACCGGTACCATGACAGGCGCGGCGACGGCCGTAATCGATTGAGATGTAATATCCGGATTGAGAATGCGGATTAACCGGCCCATCCATCGCGTCCGAGAAGGGGCACAAAGGCGAAGTTTTCGTACTCTTCTTTCAACAACTTGCCCTTCACCTTTCGGATCACCTGCATGGATTGTTTTTCGCGATCGCCGACGGGTATAACCAATATGCCGCCTTCGGCCAGCTGATCGATGAGTGCCTGTGGAACGACGGGAGCGCCTGCGGTAACGATAATTTTGTCATATGGCGCTTTTGCGGGCAGACCTTTTGAACCGTCTCCGTGAAAAAAGTATGGCTTATAGCCAAGCAGCGGCAGGAATTCACGTGTACGCTCAAAAAGAACGCGGTTGTATTCGATCGTATAGACACGTGCGCCCATTTCAAGGAGGACGCATGCCTGGTATCCGGAACCCGTACCGATTTCCAATACCTTGTCGCCGGGCTTCAGCTCCAGCTTCTCGGTCTGGAAGGCGACAGTGAACGGCTGGGAGATCGTCTGGCCTTCACCGATGGGAAAAGCCTTGTCCTGATACGCGTGTTCCAGGAGCGCATTCTCAAAAAAAGCGTGGCGTGGAACCTTGCTGATTGCTGCTAAAACGCGCTCATCGCGGATGCCTTTTTCAGCTATTTTTCGGACCAGTTTATTGCGCAATCCGCGCTGTTTGTAGTTGTCTTCAATCATCACCGTTCAACCAAATTTACCCTTTGTGGATAACATTGTGGATAATATGTTAATTTATTGTAGTTCAGTAAGTTAAGTAAAAATCAGATGTGAAGAAATGTCACGTCTTCGCATCGAAAGCGGCTGCAAAAAAGCCAATTTTTCAGGCTTCACAAAGTTTCAATATTTCTTTAGGAAAAATCGAACTTATAGTCTTACCTTAGAGTTCTCTCCACACAGTGAAAAAGCTTTTTGCCATAGCGTTCACAGTGTAACCTGTCGAACAGTAGGAGTGGTATCCCCACCCTCTACTGGAGACAGGAATAATTGAGAAACTAGGGGCTGATTAATCCGGTTAATCAGCCTCTTTTCTTTTCCAGTCCTTCCAAAGTTCGTAAAATCAGAAGCCGATCAGGATGAACGGGGCCCAGTAGAACGGGGCGCTGAATTTCTCGTGATTGACCATCTCGACTTTCGTCTGCTGAAGTGTGGCACTCAGACTCCCCGTTGGGGAGTCAAGTAATCTGGCATAGTAGGATTTCATCATCAGTGCCGTCGATTCATCGGATACCTTCCAGAACGAGACGACGCAATTCCGGGCGCCGGCATATACCAACGCGCGCGACAGCCCGATTACCCCTTCACCGCGCGATATCTTGCCCAGTCCCGTCTCACAGGCGGACAGCGTGACGAGTTGCGCATTCAGTTCAAGATTGTAGATATCTCCGGCATATAATGAGCCGTCGTCGGTGCCGCGCTCCGCCATCAAAACAATTCTGGAAAGATCCGGCTGGGCCTCGTCGACAACTCCATGCGTGGCAAAATGTAAATACTCGTATTTCCGAAGGTCCGCCTCCTGGAGATTTCGCTTGAAGGCGTCCTTGCCGATTAGAAGACTTGACGGCAATTGGCGGTTCTGAAACAAGGTAGAGATGTCTTTGACCTCCGTTTCCGTTCCGGGTAAATCGGGCATCTTCGCGCTTGCGAACATAACCGGTGCACACAGTAGAATTCCCGTTCCGGATTTAGCCTGACGAGCTTCCTTCTGCAAGACAAGGCTTGCAGAAAACTCATAACGAACGGCGAACCTGCGGACAACATAAGGAAGCGTGCGGTACGTGTCAGATTCGGCAGCGGGTTCAGTCAGCAGCGTCTCAAAGGGCAGTGTGCTTAGACGTGCCGTTGGAATGATGAGAAGTTCGCTTATGTTTGCCGGTATTTTTCTCGGTAGCAACAGCGTGGACAGCCGGCCCGCGGCCTGACGATAAATGGAAAGTTCAGAAAAATAT
>CBKWFZ010000577.1:0-3391 GCA_966673785.1 uncultured bacterium | reverse complement strand
GGGAGACCACACAGTGGCGCTGCCGGAGTACATCGGTAAGGGAATCTTCATCAGGAGGTCGTCCGTTCGCCGGTTGTAGAAATCGACCGAGAAATCAAGCCGCCAGTTTAGAAGCGTTCCGTCGAGCCCAATGTTGGCGTTCTTCGTCTTCTCCCATTCAACATTCGGATTCCCCATCGTTCTCGTGAGTTGCGCAATACCTGTGAGGCCAGTGGGTACCGTCGCCATGGACGACGTGTAGGCGTAATCGGGAATACCCTGATTATTTGTCAGACCATAAGATACACGCAGTTTAAGGTTATTGATTTCTTTAACGCCTGTGAAGAAGTCGTTCTTTATCTTCCATGCAAGAACACCGGAGTATGTGTTTACCCAGCGTCGTCCTGATGAAAATTTCGACGAGCCATCAGCGCGTACGTTAATGGTGGCAAGATATCTGTCATCAAATCCGAAATTCAGGCGGCCAAAATACGATTCCTGGGCGCTGTGACCTTTTGATCCGCCGTTCGTCGCCGTTGTCGGATCGCCGCTGTTAATTGCGCGCACGTTGTTCGAAGGAAATGTGGTTCGTCCAGCGTTTACACTTTCCGATTTATTCAATTGCGCTTCGTGGCCCACCATTATGTTGGTATTATACCTGTCGCGAAATAGCCGGGAATAGGTAAGGAAGTTTCTCAGTGTTGTACTCGCATTTTTGGAGAAGTCGTATGAAGCGGTATTGTCCAACTGTTCACGATTACCCATTGTGAACTTTGGATTGAACTTGTCTTCAGTTGCCATGGTGAATGCACCGTTTGCTTCATTTCGCAAGGTCAAGCCAGGCAAAAACGTGATCTCCGCATAGACATTGGCAAACAATTGATTTCTGTTGACCTCATCCTTATTCATGACCGCAATCGCATAAGGGTTAACAGTGCTATGCACCCAGCCATTCGGGTTGTAGTTTCCACCCCAGCTGCCATCAGCATTCTTTACGGGCACATCCGGCGTTTGGCTGAGCGCCTCGCGGATGACACTTCCGGAGGAGGTACTTACCTGCTCTTTCAAGTCTATCAGCTGAAGGCTTGTGCCAATCTTCAGCCAGTCCGTAGTCTTGTTGTCAAGATTAAGTCGAACAGAGATTCTTTTGAACCCCGAGCCTAAGGCTATCCCGTCTTCCTTATAATACGACCCGGAGAGCAGGTATTGCGTTCTTGCATCGCCGCCGCTTATGCTGATCGTGTGATTGGTTCTCGGCGCGCTTCTGAAAAGCTCACCCTGCCAGTCTGTACCTTCACCTAAATACTGAGGGTTAGCAAATTCCGGGCGTGTGTCGAATCCCCAACCTGCGCCAGTATTTCTTTCATTAATGAACGTCGCGTATTCACGCAGATTCATCGTCTCAATTCTGGTCGGGATCTCCTGGAAGCCGGTACTGAAATCATAAGATATCCGTGGCGCGCCCACCTGCCCTCTTTTTGTAGTAATGAGAATAACACCATTCGTCGCCCGTGAACCATAGATTGCAGTAGCCGAAGCATCTTTAAGTACGTCAATCGATTCAATCTCCCATGGATTGATACCCGCCATCGGATTGGTACCGGTGCCATAGTTGGCGGTTCCACCGATAATTACACCGTCAATTACATACAACGGGCCGCCTGCACTAAATGATGACACGCCCCGAATCTGAACGGACACCCCTCCGCCGGGTTGTCCGGAAACTTGTTGTACAACCATACCCGGTACTCTTCCCTGCAGCGCTTGTTCCAGCGTAGTCGGATTGGTCTTCGTCAGTTCCTCTCCTTTAACGGAGGAAATCGAACCAGTGACATCTTTTCTCTTTACCTCGCCGTAGCCGATCACGACAACCTCATCGAGGGTCTGCGTGTCTTCAAGCAGCGTCAGGTTGATTGTTGCCTGATCTGCGACGACAATTTCCTGCGCCTTGTAGCCGATGAACGAGAACGATAAGACATTCCCCGGACTCGCGTTAATCGAATAGCTTCCGTTCGCATCAGTCACGGTACCAATGGTACTGCCTTTAATAATAATGCTCACTCCCGGAAGAGCCATACCGGAGCCGTCCTTCACCACGCCGGTTATTGCGCGCTGTTGGGCTGGCACCTCAAGGCATACGAGCAGGAGCAATACAGAAATGCCGAAAAATCTGTAAAGTTTCTTCTTCATAAGTTTGGTTTATTTAGAGGTGTATTTCCCGACTTACTGATCCTGATCAAACCAAACCCATTGCATGCAAGGGATTTCATTCCATGAAAATCAGTAATCGTTTGCAGGATAAATGTAACCGGAGAAGCAAACCGATATGTCTAATTGTATGGTATCAGAAGTCTAATTGGTTTCTCTCTGTCTCGCATCAGTTATAAATTGCTGCTAAACACGTCTTAATCGCACATTTCCTTTTGATGCGTTTGAAAAATCCAAAAAACGTGTATAAAAAGTATACTGATGACGCCGACGAGAGCGGATTCAAAAGAAACCTGGGTTGAGTAAGCGTACTGAGTCAGTTTGCTGCACTGCAGGTGTGAATCGACCAACCGCGGGGCGGACATAATTGTCCGTCCTCCGCAGCCGTCTTTTACCCAAACAAAAAAGGATCTTCGTTCCTGATCCCGGTCAGGGGACCAGTCTTGCGTAGAGGAGAAACAGCAGTCCCGCAAATAACAATGTAAAGAGAAGAAGCTCCGACACCGTTAATAATTTCAGCTTCTTTTTATGCTTGTGCTTCATATCCAGAGTGAGGCAAATCTAATATGACGCGCAAACCGACCCGGGACAGAAAGTCTAATATAAGGGTGGGTTTCGTACGACAGGAGAGAATTATACGTTTTATGCGTACGATACGATCGGCGTGACTGCAGGAACCAGGCAGAATCTGATCGTCAAATTTCATTCACGGGATTGATCACCTTCGTTCTTTTTCAGATCCGCATATTGGGATGGAAGGACATGAAACTGCTCCTTAAAATACTTCGTGAAGTATTTTGGATTATTAAACCCGACTTTGTACGCGATCTCGCGCACCGAAAGTTGACTACGCTCCAGAAGCTGCGCCGCATGCTGCAACCGAATCGTCCGGATGAATTCAAGCGGCGTTTTACCCGTCAGTGCGAGAATCTTTTTAAACACATATGCCCTGCTGATCCCAAGCTCGGTTCCAAGGTCTTCGACCGAGAATTCCGGCGAGGAAACATTTTGTTCCACGCACTTAACTGCATTTTCAATAAATTTTACATCAAGTGGCGTGATCTGAAGTTCGCTTGACTTCACGGCCAGTGTCTTCCGGAAAGTCTTCTGCGATTTCTCACGCTGACGGAGCAGGTTGTTGATCCGTGCTTCAAGTACCTCGAAATTGAATGGTTTTGTAATATAGTCATCGGCACCAGTCTTG
>CBKWFZ010000576.1:0-3393 GCA_966673785.1 uncultured bacterium | reverse complement strand
ATGGGCCTGCTCAAAGAACTGGCCGCGAAGAAAGGGCTCGCCCCCGGCAGCCAGAACACCGCAAATTGACGTCAAACAACCCGCTGCCGCCCGAAGGCTGGTGCCAGAGCGAAGCCGAGGCCGTGCAACCTTTTAATTCGTATCTTGTCTATACCAAAAAGAACGGCAGGGATTGGACCAGCTACTTCGCAACATACATGAGGACCTTATCGCGCGCTGCCGGGCGGGCGAACAGCAGGCGCATTTTCAGTTGTACAAGTTGTACTCCCGGGCGATGTATAATACTGCCTGCCGAATTACCGGCAACGAGGACGAGGCCCAGGACGTAATGCAGGAGGCCTTCACCAGCGCGTTCCGAAACCTTGAGTATTACCGGGGTGACGCGTCGTTTGGTGCCTGGCTGAAGCGAATTGTGATCAACAAAGCCCTGAACAACATTCAGAAGCGGATGCATGAGCGGATACCGGAGGACGAAGAATGGGACGTTTCAGAACCGGAAGCCCCGTCGGGCTATATGGACAATCTTACTGTTGAACGGGTGAAAAAAGGAATACTCGCGCTTCCCGATGGTTATCGAAGCGTGTTAACGCTTTACCTTCTGGAGGGCTACGATCATCAGGAAATTGCGGAAATCCTGAATATAAACGAGTCGACTTCGAAGTCGCAACTCAATCGCGCGAAAGCGAAACTTCGCAACTGGCTGGAAAAAAACGGAATCAGGCACACATCGAAAGATAACGCAGTATGAAAGGAAAGGATAGTTTGGAAGAATTCATCAGGTCGAACAGAGACGCCTTCGATGATCAGGAAGCTCCGGCATCCGTCTGGGGCCGGATCAGCGCCAATCTGAAACTGAAAGAAGACCGCGGGTGGTGGAATAACATCGTGGTCTGGAAAGCTGCCGCTGTTGTTTTTATGGCGGCGTCGATTTACCTCGCCCTGTCGGGAAAGTCGTCTCCGCAGGACAATCCCGACGTACTTGCGCTGAATGAATTTAAGGACGTTGAAGCCTTTTACATAAGCGAAATTTCTGAGAAAGTTGAACTCATCGAGTCGATCTCAGGAGAGGAGGGGGCCGACGATCTTACACAGGACTTCAAACAACTGGAGGCGATGTACCTTGTTCTCAAGGAGGAACTGAAAGCACGCCCATCAAAAAAAGTAAAAGACGCCCTGGTGCTCAACCTGCTTGTACGGATCAATTTGCTGAACCAGCAATTGCAACGGCTTGAAGATGACTACAAAGAAGAAGAAGAAAAGGATCAGGAAGCCTGATCAGAAGTCCGACACCAGTTCAAACTTTTCAAGCGCAGAATCGATTACCTTCCCGTTCTCGCATTTAAGCACACGGGCCGGATATTTTCTGATCAGTCCATAGCTGTGCGTTGCCATCAGGATAGCGGTACCGCTGTTGTTGATCTGCTGAAAGATCTTCATGATACCGTGAGACACTTCCGGGTCGAGGTTTCCGGTTGGTTCGTCGGCGAAAAGGATCATCGGCTCGTTAAGCATGGCCCTGGCAATAACGACACGCTGCTGTTCACCTCCCGATAGCTGGTGCGGCATTTTTTTCTCTACGGATCCAAGGCCAACCTGCATCAAAACGTCCGACAACCGCGAACGCATTTTAACATTGTCTTTCCATCCGGTGGCTTTCAGTACAAACATCATGTTCTCCGCCACTGTGCGGTCGTTGAGTAATTGAAAGTCCTGGAAGATAATGCCGAGTTTTCTTCTCAGCAGCGGTACTTTTGATTTGGGCAGACCCTTAAGATTGAAACCGGCGACGCTTACTTCGCCCATGTGCAGCGGCAGGTCGGCGTAAAGCGTCTTGAGTAAGGACGACTTTCCCGACCCGGTTCTCCCAACCAGGTAAACCATTTCACCCTTTTGAATCTCGAAGTTTACATCACTCAGCACCGTATTGTGGTCCTGAAAGATTGTGGTATTCTTAACGGTTACAACTGCGTCTGGTGAGAACATAAAAAAGCCGGTATGTGAGTTACAAATATAAACCACATACCGGCTAATGGAAATTGATATTCGCTTACCCGTTTACCTTTTTGTGATCTGCGAGGAATTTCTGCAGACCGCTGTCGGTTAGCGGATGATTCAGCAGTGCAGTGATTACATTCAGCGGACACGTAGCGACATCAGCGCCTATTTCGGCGCACTGAATAAGGTGCATCGTATGTCGGATTGAAGCTGCAAGCACCTCCGTGCCGAAACCATAATTTTGATAAATATCGACGATCTGGGCAATGAGGTCGAGTCCGTCGGTTCCAACATCGTCGAGTCTTCCGACGAATGGGGAAACATAACTTGCACCGGCTTTTGCCGCCAGGATAGCCTGACCGGCGGAGAATACCAATGTACAATTTGTGCGGATCCCTTCGCTGGTGAATTTCTTGATCGCTTTCACGCCGTCACGGATCATCGGTACTTTAACAACGATCTTGTCGTCGATCTTGGCGAGTTCGCGTCCTTCTTTGAGAATAGTGTCGAAATCGGTGGCGATTACCTCAGCGCTTACGTTGTTGTCAACGATGCCACAGATAGCCTTATAGTGATTAATAATATTCTCCTGACCTTTGATACCTTCCTTCGCCATAAGTGAAGGATTCGTTGTTACTCCATCGAGAACGCCGAGATCATAGGCTTCCTGAATTTCCTTGAGATTAGCGGTGTCAATAAAAAATTTCATAGCGGTTTAAGCGTATTGTTAAATGGGTGAAATGAGCGGGCAAATGTAACGATGATCGGCAAAATAAATGCAACCAGACGTCAAATCAGTGGCAGGAAAAAAAGGGCAAACCAGACATCGCACCGCTACAACCGCCTACCCTTGCTACCTTCCGATCCTGGGGGAGTTCAGCAGGAGCTGGTCGTGCCGGTTCGCCGGGTGCAAAAGTAACAAATTTTTATTCCCCCTGATGGCAGCGGGAAAGAATTTCACCGCCGTTTTTGGCAAGCGGGTAATAAAACTGGATGCAGTCTTTGCGGTCCGGTCCTGCATTCGGAAATAGGAACCAGCCCGGCAAGCTTGATTCTTCAACCAGCCCGCACTTCTTCAACACGTGCACCGACGCCCTGTTTTCGCGCGCAACGAACGTGCTGAGCCTTCTGATCGGTTTTGTCGTCACCTGGTCCAGAATCGCGCGACAAGCCTCCGTTGCATAACCTTTTCTCCAGTGCGCCGGACTGAAGATATACCCGAATTGAACGGCTCCTTCATTGTTGATAACGCCAATGCTTCCGACAAGCATGTTTGATCCGGACAAACGGATTGCGTATGAGTAATCCGTTCCGTTTCGCCAGGCGTCCCGTGCATAGGCAAGAAACCGATACGTGTCCTCTATCCGGCGGTGGGTTGGCCATGAAACGTATCGCGTA
>CBKWFZ010000575.1:0-3393 GCA_966673785.1 uncultured bacterium | reverse complement strand
ATCAACGACCTTTCCGGAAAGCGTGAACGTTTGCTGCGCATAAGCGCCTGAACACGCCATGACGAGCAGAACCATGAAAGTAACGTGTATTCGCATATGTAGTATTAGGCGTAAAATTCAGTATTGTCGCTAAAAATCTAAAGCCATTGCATGCCGGGAGGTAAAGCCTTTTTGTATCCGGCAAAATACTCCTGTAGGAGTCGGCGGAACGTCCTGAAAGCGCTTCCCTTTTACGGAAAACACAGTTTTGTTAACCCGGTAACGGCGGTTTTGTTTAAAACGGCGCCAAAGAAAGTTGTCCGTCGCGTTGCAATCGTCAGTATTTATAACGTGCTTTGAAACACAAAGTACTTTTATTTCGTGTATTGTCTTTACATGCCCCGACCAAATCATTTACATGGAAACCGTTTTGCATCATCAATCCCCGGCGCGTGAGACCGCGGACGTGCGCCGTTCAAAGCCCACCGCTTCAGTTCTCCTGGGCGGTTATGCGCTGCTCTTCGTATCATCGCTGACATTCATCCTCACCGATCAGAGCGAACAACCCGATGAGCTGGCATTTTTTCTTTTTCATTACGTTCTGGCCGTTGCTTACGTCGTCATCCTTGTTCTTAACAAGGCTTTCGGAATTCGCAAGAGCTGGCAGCCTTCCCATCTGCCGAAGACCATCGTGTTGCTGCATCTGTTCCTGCTAAGCGCGTATGGGCTGAATCGCGATATCCCGGTTTTCGAAGCGTCGGCTCAATGGCTGTGCGTCTATATGGTGATCAGCTCCGTTGCTATCCTTTCCGCGCACTATTACGACCGGCTTCATCCACAGGTGCAGCGAATCACGCTCTTCATTTGCGGAAGCGCCGTCGTGTACTACTGCTACCTGACCCTCTATACGCTTCAATGGTTTGGGTATGGTTTGGCCGGACTGCTTGCTATCGGAATCGGCGGCCACATTTTTGTTCCGTTGTTTATGCTGACGGCGATGATCCTCCAGTTGAAACAGTTGAATCTTTCGCTGAGCAGAAAGCTGTGGGTGACTGGGGGCGGCGGTCTTACCGTACTTTTTGTCACAGCGTTTTGCGTAGAGTGGAATAACCGGATGGAGACAATCGAAAAGGTTGCCAATGAGTCAGTGCTTACATCCGAAGATGACCGGCTTCCGGAATGGGTTCGCGTCGGTCGGGAGGTTTCGGACAACTGGATCACAACGCGGGCGCTGAAAGAGGATCTCATATATACTACATGGGATCGCTACTATGGAAACTCCTCGTTCTTCAGGCCCGCGATTTCATGGAACGAAGTCCGGCAGCACGATCCCCTTGTGTTTATTGGCAGCGTCTTTGCAAAAAATCCGATGACACGTGAAGACCGGATACAGGTGCTCAAAACGAGTCCCGGTCTCCGCCACTCCGCGGAGGAAAGACTTTGGTCAGGCAACGGCCTTACCACATCGTTCGTCGTTTCAGACGTCGATATCTATCCGGGACTTCATCTCGCGTATACGGAAAAATACCTGAATGTGAAAAGCACGAGGCCGGCCACCGGTGCGCCACAGGAAGCGATCTACACGTTTCATCTTCCCGAAGGATCGATCGTCACGTCGCTTTCCCTTTGGGTGAACGGCGTGGAGGAGAAGGCGATGCTCACCGCGAAACAGAAGGCGACCAATGCGTATAACGCGATCGTTGGAATTGAGCGACGTGATCCCTCTGTCGTGCACTGGCAGGAGGGGAATACGGTGTCGGTGCGCGTCTTTCCTTGCACCAGCGCTGAAGAGCGGAGATTCCGAATCGGCTTCACGTCCCCGCTACCGGAGCAGCATGGCCAGCTTGTTTATCGCAATGTGCCGTTTGAGGGTCCGTCTGCGGACGATGCAAAGGAGACCATCAGGTTGCGGTTCATGGGGGAAGGAGCACCAGAGTCGCTGCCGGGATTTGAGCGGGAGGGTCGCAACACCTACATCCACAGTGCGAAATACGATGCCGGTTTTGGATTTACTATTCCGTCGGTTGCGCTCCGGGAAAACCGGTTTACGTTCAACGGCTACCAGTACACGATCATGAAAGCGGAGCCGAAGACCGCTCCCTTCAATCCTGAAAGAATATACCTTGACCTCAACAGTGAATGGTCGGACCGTGATCTCGAAGGAGTAAGACCACTCATCCGCGATTTCGACGTATTTGTATTCGACGGCCTCCCGCAAAGACTCACCGATATCAGCTGGGACCAAGTTACGCGGAGGCATCAGCGCTACAACTATTCTGTTTTTCCATTTCACAAAGTCAGCAAAGGCAGTCTGGTAATAACGAAGGGCACGCGGCAGTCACCACTGGTCAGGGATTTCAATAACAGCGCATTTGCCCGGAACCTTACGACCTTTTTTCAACGCGGTGTTCAGATTTGTGTATTTGACATCGGCGACGAGAATTCAAACTACATCAGTACCCTCAGGGAGTTGCGTGCGCTGCGTTATAAACGGGGAACCATAGCTGGTCTGATTGCGCATCTGCGTTCGGGACAATTTCCGGTTTTCCCCGAAGGCGAAGACCGTGTTTATCTGCACGAT
Source organism: uncultured bacterium (assembly GCA_966673785.1). Lineage (GTDB taxonomy): Bacteria > Bacteroidota > Bacteroidia > Cytophagales > Cyclobacteriaceae > Ohtaekwangia. Next base: position 833 of record CBKWFZ010000575.1, on the reverse strand, counting down.
GCTGACATGTGGATAACACGCACACCGGCGTCCGGGAACATCAACGGTGACAATGCACCGGATCACACTGCGCGCCTTTTTGCGTACAACAATATCATGCGTAAGGTCGGACCGCATTACTTTGGGCGCGATGTTGCGCAGGATGACCTGATCGCTGAGGCTTCCGCGGCCTATCTCGTTTCGCCGGTGTCCAGTCTCATTGTGCTCGAAACGAAGGATGATTACAAACGGTTCGACATCCGGGCTTCGAAGAACAGCCTGCTCAATGCGAAAAAGGAAGCTTCCGGCGCTGTTCCGGAGCCAGCTGAATGGGTGTTGATTCTGACCTTTATCGCCCTCGTGATCTTCACTATTATCCGAAGGCTCCTGTAACCTATGCAACGATTCGCAAAAGCATTGAACAGCGTGGACACCGTTCCCATAATGGTGCTGCTGCTGATGGTGGTCGCTGGAGCCGCGGTAGTCTTTCCGCTTTCATTCGTAACACGGACGAATGTGATCATCGGATTAATACTGTTTCCCTTTTCAATTTTCTTCACCGGCGGCAGGCGTATCAATTACTTCTACCTCGCGTTGTGCATCGCGTCGTCGTTCATGGCGTTGCGCTTCGGCGTAAGGATGTTCTATTTCTTCCTGCTAGTTTTCATGCTGCTGTTCTTCCTTGAACTGTGCATAGGTAGATTGAATTCGCTTGTCATCTTTCTGACGCCGCTCATGTCGCCTTTTTTGAACAGGTTGCGTTCATACTGGGATTTCCTTTGCGGCTGAAGCTATCGGCGATGGCCGGCAGCGCGCTTTCCGCCATAGGAATGCCAGTAGCGGTGGAGGGTAAC
>CBKWFZ010000574.1:0-3401 GCA_966673785.1 uncultured bacterium | reverse complement strand
CTAGGTTTATGTTTTTGCCATGAGAATGGTTAGACCGATAACCCTGTAAACGGAGAATATCAGCTTGAAGAGCGGAGAGAATTTCCGCCCGGTTCAACAACCGTATCGCTCCTGACTCAACCATGATCCAAAGATAATAAAACTAACAATATTAGTTATTATAACTAATATAAATAGTTTGTAGCCACCAAATAATATTTCGTATATAATTGTATATAGCTTTAAATCAAATTATTAAACTATGAATGTTAAAGTATTAAATCATATTGTACAAAATTGTATTATCAGATTAGGCAATAATCTGAATGATATGCCTGGACTGTGATTTTAATTACAGAAATGATCCGTGTAAGTGCGGATATTTGTACCTATAAAAATTTACTGACATGACGATCAAACTGACGACAGAAGAATTCAAGCAAAAGGTGTTTGACTATACGAAATCCAAAGAATGGAAGTACGAAGGCTCGCTCCCGGCTATTATTGATTTTTACGCCGACTGGTGCGGACCCTGTAAAATGGTTGCTCCTGTTCTGGAAGAGCTTGGAAAAGAGTATGATGGAAAGCTGGTCATCTATAAAGTTGACACTGAGAAGGAAGAAGAGCTGTCAGCAGTATTTGGGATCAGGAGTATTCCGACGTTTTTATTTATCCCGGCAAACGGCAATCCAATGATTCAACCAGGCGCTTTCCCCAAGAATGTTTTCAAACAGGTAATTGAAGAGCACTTGTTGAAACCGGAAGAAGCGAAGTGAGTATAAAGCGTGTGGATGTGTGAGTGATGGGCGCAATTCAGACTCATCATTCACATTTCCAATCCAACCTCTCATCGTTTGCAGAATGGATCAGGGGCCTATCCGAATCCGTATCTGGTTGAATTTATAGATGATATATCCTGTCTTAAGTTGCTATCATTTAACAATTTATGATTTGGTGTGGGATGCAGCAAATTTCGCTGTTATGACTTTCAGTCATATCGGTATGGGGCCATAAACCAGGATTAAACATGCTGATCTTAAAGTGCTGTGCACCATCCCATCACAGCTAATGAGAAAAATAACAACTCGCAGTTCGGATAGATAAACGCTGAATGCATAGGCATCCCGGCCGTTCTCGTTTCAGCAAATGTTTAGATAACGCCTACAATGGTTGTGCACAATTACACAAAGTAATCCACAAAAAGTTCGAAATTGCCAGTTCGAGGGCGCAAAACCGCGTGGTGTAAATTCACTTTTCACGGCAACTGGAACACCTTCACGTCCCGGATTTCCTGACGGGAATGAAGCAGCCGGAAACCGAAATATCCTTCTTTTAACGGATCCGGATCAGCATAAGAAAAGTAAAGTTTGTCATCGACCCAGAAAGTGGTAACACCATCAATAACCATGATCCTGATCCGGTAATCCCTCCCAGGCTCCAAAAGGTATTGGTCGTGGGTCTTTTCTCCGAGTATCCGTTTGTTTCCTTTGCCATCATACTTCCGGAACCGGGTTACCGTGTTATCATGTGCTCCCATGCCTACGTAATAGAGTTTCAGCGAGTCATACTCATAGAAGTGTCCACCCCTGCCCCGACACATGGAAGGATGATGTGGGTCTGTTGCCATCCAGAACTGGTTAAGGTCTGCAAGACGATCGTTGGGCCGGCCTTCCGTCAGTACTTTTCTGGTGTATTCGATCTGAAGATTACCCGTTAGTAACCGGTTCAGCCAGACTGTGGCGCCACCTCTGGATTCGATGATCATAACGCCATTGCGGGTGTGAACGAAGGAGCCACTGCCGGGCTGAAGCTCGATAACCCATTCCCCACCCGGACGCGGCGGAATGAAGTCGGACGCGTATACAAGTTTTCGGCCTGATTGTGCGCAAAGGTCAATGACAGGCAGGCATATAAGGAAGAAGGTCAGGAATCTGATTCTCATGGACGGAAATTTAACGCCTGAGCATCGGGAAAATACGAATAAGGTCATCCTCGGTAGGCCGTGCGCCGTATTCGCAGACTTCAAATGCTTCGGCATGACTGACTTTGCCGGCGCGTTCTTTTCCGTACCACTTTTCAAGTGTCAGACGAACCTCGGGGGTGATTCGAACAGTTCGGTTTGCGGCCAGCCATTTCTTCCGCTCCTGCGGATTGGCCGGAACCTGTTCAGCGTAGTTGCCGATCCATGGAAGCCACTCATAAAACTGGGATTCGTGAGCGTCAAGGGCATGCACTTTCTGATCGAAAACGTCTGAGATATCGATCGCGACATCCGGTCGGAACGGGTTAGGGCGTTGAAAGAAATCCTGGAAGTAAAGAAAGACCGGGTTCTTTTTGAGCGGCGGCGTGTCGGGCGCAATGTTGGGGACGGCAACCATATAGGCCGCGTCCTGAACCAGGACCCCCGTGTAACGATGATCCGGGTGATAGTCATTGGGCCGCGGTGCGATGACCACGTCGGCATTCCACTCCCTGATCTTGCGAATGATCTGCAGGCGTACCTCAAGCGTTGGTTCAAGTTCCCCGTCATGGTTGTCGAGTACCTCGTATTCGACGCCGAACCGTTTGCCGGCTTCGATGGCTTCCGCGCGTCGCCTCCGTGCAAGGGCACCACCGCCCATGGTCTGATGGCCGGCATCGCCGTTCGTGACGGAAATGAATTTCACGGTGTGGCCGAGTTTTGAAAGCATGATAGCTGTCCCTCCTCCTTTCTGATCACAGTCATCGGGATGGGCGCCGATCATGATAATACGAACCGGTGTCTGGGAAACCAGCATATGCGTGGCAAGTGCGAAAAGAACAGTAGCGAATATTCGGATCATGGTTCAGGATTTTGAGGCTATAGCTTTGTCAAGATATAACAATTGATCGAATCCCGCCGTGTTCAACGGAGCCGCTATCTACTCCTTTTGGAACAAGACATTCCTTACCCGCCCGCTCGATGCTTTAAAGCCATTGATCTTGCCGGAAGAATCAGTCGTGAACACGATGTTATGGATGAACCAGACACTTGATCCAAATTCATTTTCCTTGGTCGGCTTTAATGTAATCGGATTGTGCCGGATATGTCTGGCGACAAGAGCCCCGTTTTCGATAACCAGCGTGTACCGGGTTTCCAGTTCCGGACTGTAATAAACACCGGTATACGGATTCAGCTTTACAGCGGATGGATCGAAATCCTTCATCCGGGCCGCGACCATGGTTTGACCATTCTGATTCAGGGTGAATTGGGTAACTCCACCTTTCTCGTCCTGCTGAAACGTAATGGTGGCATTGATCTGGTCATTAAAGAATTCGCTTTCTGAACGGGCCATCATCCTGATTGAGGGCTGACCGGTAGCCTGGGCAATCAACGTTCCCTGCTCGACGCGAAAGCTGACAACAAAACCGGGCTGGAGTTCATACTGGCCGATATAACGTTT
>CBKWFZ010000573.1:0-3403 GCA_966673785.1 uncultured bacterium | reverse complement strand
ACTCCCGCCAGGAACTCCGGTAGACTACAAAATCGGCTTTTTGTTCAATTTTCAATCGGGAAAGTCGACGCGCTTTGATCTCGAACCTGTTCTGATCTCAACCAGGGCATCCGTGGAATATAAACGCGTATCGTTGCAAAGCGATAAGGGACTCGCATGGCTGCAACCGCTCGATGAAGTATTTTACTCGGACCTGATCGAGTTTTCGGATAACAAAATACTGACATGGATGACGCGTACCGGAAACCGGTTTCTCAGAAACCACTCCGGATCGTGGGCGCACGTATCATCACGCGAGCTTGTGAACCTTCGCCGTCACTATCGTGATCTGCTCGAAAAGCTATGGCCACGCCTGCTTACCTGGCCAGATCTGTTTATTCTGCGCTACGGAAGATTCAGTAATGTTCATCAGCAAACCGTTTCGCTCGGAAAGGAGTTCGCGAAACTTTCTTTCATTGTAGAACAGAAGGCGAAAACCATCGTGCTTAAAATGGTGCTGACCCTTGACGGAGAAACCGCCGAGATCAACATGCTTGCAGGGTTTCTGCTTGAGCGGAATGGAGTCCTCTACCTGCCACGCAACGCAGAAGATCTCGCATTGATCGACCTGTTCAAAAATGGTCCTCTCTCCTTCCCTGTCTCCATAAAAAAAGAGATCATCGAAAAGTATGTAACTCCCTGGCTCGACAAATACGAGGTCACCATACATGAAAAGCTGAACATCAATGTCACCACGCCGGAGGTTCAGTCGCATGTAATGTTGAGCGAACTCAATGAGAGTAATCTTATGATCCGGCCGGAGTTTGCTTACAACGACGTCGCCGTTGACTATGGTGATGAGAAATTTCATGTGAAGGATGAAGGCGGCAGGATCGAAATCATCAGAAGAGATAAAGATCAGGAAAAGATAGTCTACGAATACCTGCGAACACTCCATCCCGCCTTCAATACACAACGCAATAATCTATACTATTATCTGCCCTTTGACGATGTGATGAAGCGTGGCTGGTTCATCGGCATGATGCGGAACGTTCAACGAAACGGATATGCGATCCGCGGGCTCAGCCAACTGAAAAAGTTCCGATATACCACCGACGATCCGGTCATATCAATCAAAGCGTCAACCTTGCCGGAATGGTTTGAACTAAGGGTATCCATTCGCTGGGGAAGCCAGGAGGTCTCACTGAAAGAAATTCGCCAGGCGATCCTTAATCATGAGGACACCATTATGCTCGAGGACGGAACGCTGGGTCACATCCCCGAAGAATGGATAAGTCAATACAGTCTGTTATTCCGCAGCGCACGTGAGGAACAAGGGGTGCTCAGAGTCGGTAAGTTTCACTACACATTACTCGAAGATATCCTAGACAAGATTGACGATAAAACCGTAAGGCTAGACATTGAAGAACGAAAGCGTAAAATGCTTGAGTTTGACAAGATCGCAGCAACACCACTTTCGAAATCGATTAAGGCTTCTCTTCGTCCATACCAGTTGTCCGGATTTCACTGGCTGCAAACACTTGATGAACTGGGTTGGGGCGGCTGCCTCGCCGATGATATGGGGCTTGGCAAAACGCTTCAGACGATCTCCTTCCTCCAATACGTGAAGGAGAAGTATCCGGGAAGTACGCAGCTCGTCATCTGCCCCACTTCGCTGATCTTTAACTGGGAGAGCGAGCTTTCGAAGTTTTGCCCATCGATGAAATTCCATACACACTATGGGCTTCAACGCGAGATCAGCGATGCTCATTTCGAAGACGCCGACGTAATTTTGACTACCTACGGCGTTGTAAGGAACGATCTTGAACACCTGACCAAGTATTTGTGGCAGTACATCATCCTCGACGAAAGTCAGGCGATCAAAAATCCCGATGCACGGATCACGAAAGCGCTTCAGCAATTACGGTCCGTTAACCGAATCATTCTGAGCGGTACGCCGGTTCAAAATAACACATCCGACCTGTACTCGCAGTTCAATTTTGTCAATCCGGGACTGCTCGGTAACCGTGAATATTTCAACCGGGAATTTGCCACACCAATCGACAAACTTGGCAGCAGGGAAAAAACCCAGCAACTCAAGAAGCTGATCCATCCATTCACGCTTCGCCGTACAAAAGAGCAGGTTGCGAAAGACCTGCCCGATAAGACGATCACCGTGCTCTGGTGTACCATGGATGCGGAACAGCGAAAGTTGTACGATGAGTACAGAAACAGCTACAGGAAAAAACTCCTGAAAAAGATCGACGAGGAAGGCATTGAAAAATCAGGCATGTATGTCCTCGAAGGTCTCCTTCGGCTGCGTCAGATATGCGACCATCCCGGAATGGTAAACCTTACCGAAGAAAACCGGAAGAGCTCCGTCAAGATTGAGGAAATTGTTCGGGAAGTTCAGGAGAACTCCGGATTTAACAAGGTTCTGATATTCTCCCAGTTCACCGAGATGCTGGGATTCATCAAGGAGGAATTCGACGAAAGCGGCATACCCTATTGTTATCTTGACGGCAGCACATCGATGAAAGCACGCAAGGAACAGGTCGAGCAGTTTCAGGAAGATGAATCCATCAAGGCATTTTTAATCTCGCTGAAGGCCGGTGGTGTCGGACTCAATCTTACCGTGGCGGATTACGTTTATATTGTTGACCCGTGGTGGAATCCGGCTGCAGAACAACAAGCCATCGACCGCGCGCATCGCATCGGTCAGAAACGGAAAGTGTTTGCCTACAAAATGATCTGCAAGGACTCGGTTGAAGAAAAGATACTGCAATTGCAGGAGCGAAAAAAAATGCTTGCCGACGATCTGATCCAGGAAGACGCGGGTTTCATGAAGGCTTTGTCACGTGAAGACGTAGAGTTTCTGTTTGGGTAACCGTCACCGCAGCTACGCTTTGAACTCTCGCCGGTTGTCGGGATCGCGCTCCGTCGCGTTGTTGCCCCAGGGACGTATTTTCGTGAATGGCATCTTCAACAGGAAACCAATGGTGAGTTCGTCTTTGTGATACGACGGGACGCCAATCACCAGATCATCCTGGTGGATATTCAGTTTCACCGTGTTATGGATCCGATCCCAGAAGGAAAATATCACCGCGTAGTTCTTGTCGGTCTCGTCTTTTATTACGGAATGATGGATGCCGTGCATTCGCGGCGTTACCACAATCTTGTTTAGTACTCGCTCCAGCGCAAAGGGAATGCGCCAGTTGCTATGATGAAACTGTGTTGCCGCCTCAAACGCAATCTCGTAGACCACAACCAGCAACGGCGACGCTCCGATGGCGAGGACCGCGAGGCCGCGAAACAGAACCGACCCCAGAAGTTCTCCGAAATGAAACCGGATTGCCGTAGTCAGATCGAGGTCGGGATCAGTGTGATGCACCAGATGAAACCGCCAGAGCAGTGGCACGCGATG
>CBKWFZ010000572.1:0-3412 GCA_966673785.1 uncultured bacterium | reverse complement strand
AGAATGCTGGCGCTGACGCGTGAACTGGGATTACATGAACTCTATATAACAGCGCTCATCAACAAGGGCAAGATACTCCGGATGCAAGGCAGTCTTGAGGAGGCCGGGCGCATGTTTGATGAAGCAAAACCCCTCGCAGAAAAACTACCCAACTCCTTTGTTCTTTCAAGCCTCGAATCAGAAATAGGAAAGCTCTACAGCGAGCGAAAAAAGAACGATCAAGCCATTGAACAACTCACGTCCAGCCTGGAGGTTGCACGGCGCAGCGGAAACCGGGAAGCTGAACTGAATGCGTATCTTTTCCTCGCTGAGGCTCACTACCGGAACAAGCAGTACAAGGACGCGTATGAAGCGTATCAACGATTCCACGCGCTGGAAGACTCACTGCGCGGTAAGAGTTTAAACCTCGCTTATCAGGAGCTTGAAACGAAATACGAAGTAGAAAAGAAGAACGCCGAGATAGCACTGTTAAAGAAAGACAAAGAGATCCAGGCGGAGCAGGAAAAGAAACAACGCGCCATTCAAACCGGCATCGCCATTGCCCTGGGATCATTTATCCTGATCGGCGTGGTACTGGTGAACCGCTATCGCGTCGTTTCCCGCACAAAACGACTGCTCGAACTGGAGCGTGTCCGCAATGCCATCGCACGCGACCTCCACGACGACATCGGTTCAACCATATCCAGTATCAACATCCTGAGCACCGTGGCGATCAGTCACACTGCAAGCAATCCGGACGCCAACAACCATTTGAAGAAGATCGCCGATCAGTCCGCGTCCATTATGGAAAGGATGTCTGATATCGTATGGTCAATCAATCCGATGAATGATTCCCTCTCTGCGGTGAGCGCCAAAATGAAGGAGTTTACGGCGGAGATCCTCGAACCAAAAAACATCCAGTACGTGTTCACGGGTATTGATGAAATAGCGGATACAACGCTGAGCGTTGAGGCCAAGCGGAATATCTACCTGACTTATAAGGAAATCCTGAACAATGCCGCGAAGTATAGCGGTGCCACCCTGGTCACAATCAATATCGGGCTAAACCAGGAGTCCCTGGTACTTAATGTTTCCGACAATGGATGTGGTTTTGATCCGAAGGAAGTACGGCGGGGAAATGGTTTGCGAAACATCACGGCACGGTCAACCGCCATGAACGCTTCGTGCACCATAACTTCTTCACCGGGAAACGGGACCAGCATCGACGTGGTGATCCCCCTCACATGATGAGGGTATAACAGGGAAGTTTTGCCCTTCGTAACTTGCATCGGGTAATTTTCCCCCATGACGCCGGGTCTGCCGGGGAAAGGCGACGAATACACTAACAGCAATGCAATGATCAGTGTGCTTTTGTATGAAGACAACGACGAGCTGCGCGAAAGCATCCGTACGCTGCTGCAATTGAGCGGTGATGTAACGGTCATTGGCGATTTTAAGGAAGCAACCCAGGTCGCCTCCCAGGTAAGGGCGCTTGAACCATCGGTCGTTCTCATGGACATTGATATGCCCGGCCTGTCGGGAATTGACGCCGTCAAACAGATCCGCGCATTCAACCGGGAACTTCCTGTCCTTATGCTCACGGTATTCGACGATAACACCAACGTCTTTGCCGCCCTGTGCGCCGGAGCTTCCGGCTACCTGTTGAAAAAACACGTTTCGTCAAGGTTGCTATCGGCTATGACCGAAGTCCTCGAAGGCGGAGCCCCGATGTCGCCGGCGATCGCCCGGATGGTCCTTTCTTCCATGCAGGTGCCAGCCACAAAGAAATACGACCTGACTTCACGTGAACGCGAGATCCTGGCCTCGCTGTCAAAAGGCAACAGCTACAAGCTTATCGCCTCCGCTTTGGAAATCAGCATCGACACCGTTCGCACGCACATCAAAAATATCTACGCCAAGCTTGAGGTTCACTCGCAGACGGAGGCGGTGTCGAAAGCAATTAATGAAAAGCTGGTCTGACCCGCTGAACTGATCGCCTAAACCACAACAACTAACGCGTTCCGCTCCGGCATGTCTTTGCCACATGCCCTTGATAAACCGGGTTTTCTCCCCACATCATGCGATACCCTGGCGCCACCGTTTTCCCGAGGTTTGAAGCAAATGTTTTCGTATGAAAAAACTGCTACTATCCCTCGTCTTCATCCTGACCATAACCTTCGCCGCAATTCCCTGCGCCGCGCAGTCACTTTGCAATGACTTCGGAACGAACGGTCTGGCCGCGACGCTTGAAAGCCACATCACCCGGTTCAACTCCGCGGTGGTCCTCGCCAACGGAAAGATCGTTGCCGTCGGTTATTACGACGACAACCGGAACAAGGATTTCCTCGTCGCGCGGTACAACAGTAATGGTACCCCCGACGTCACGTTCGGAACAAACGGCGTCCGTACTTATGACCTCACCGGCAACTATAAAGATGACATGGCGATGTGCGTAGCCGTAGCGCCGGACGGAAACCTGCTGGTAGGAGGCGTGTCGGAAGGATATGGTTCGATCATCAAAATTTCCGGAAGCGGCGCACTGGTGAGTTCATTCGGCACCTCGGGCAAAGTAACGTATCCGATTCTCTATTCGTCAGTCGAATCGATACTCATCGACAACAGTAACACGATCTACGGTATCGGGAAAACACTTGACACCGATAACATTGTTATCCGCCGTCTCGGAATACGGGCATTCAATCAGAATGGAGTTCCGGTAACCGCCTTTGGCGAAAATGGTCACTACTACAACCTCGACTTCTTACTCTGGCATACCGATCAGATTGACGCCGCATTGCAGAGCGATGGAAAATTGCTGGTTTCCGCAAGCTTTGGAGCACCTGACAATATCGATCTCTGGAAAGTCATCCGCGTTAATTCAAACGGGACTGTCGACACATCGTTCGGGACCGACGGCGTGATGGAAGAAGGCGAGCCTGCAAAAGCAAAGGTAGAGGATATCAAGCTCGGTGCCGACGGTTCCATCTACCTCGGCGGCGTCACGCGGCTCGATTCGGAACTACCTTCCCTTGGCATGGTTAAAAAAAGGAATAGCAACGGAACACCCGCGCCGGCGTTCAATGGCAACGGCTCAGCTACGCATTCAGGTGCGGGTGACAACGCCGTAATCACCGCTATTGAAATTGACGATAACGGGAAAGTTTTCGTAGCCGGTTCGAAACGCAATGGCTCCGGCGAAGTTGATTTTCTGCTTGCAGCGTTCAACGCCAACGGGACGGTGGATTCGAATTTCGGAGTTCATGTCGATCGTATCAGCGGCAGCAACGGGGGAGCAATCACGGATCTCATACGATTGACGAACGGATCGTTTATCGCGTGCGGTTATCTGAATGCGCCGGATCATGAATACGGCGTTGTTGTGAAGTACAACGCGACCGGCGAGTTAGACGCGACATTTGGGGCAGGTGGAACG
>CBKWFZ010000571.1:0-3415 GCA_966673785.1 uncultured bacterium | reverse complement strand
TGATCATCAAAAATCCCTTAGAAATCAGGATTGTGGATTATCCAAATTTGAATTAGGTTACCTCCATTCTCCCAACCTCCGACCCTAACGCTATGGCAAAAATCCCCTACCTTCCCAAAGCGGCGTCGCACGTCATCGCCAACAATGATGTTGTTTATCTATGGTGGACCATTCCCGCCAAAATCAAGAATTGCCTGGGCTTCACGATTCATCGCGTCGTTAATGGCAAGGAAAAAGCACTACCCGCGGCAGTTGGCTTCGACAAGGATGACGATCCCCGACAAGCACCTCAGACAACAGACGTATGGCCGATCCAGAGCTTTAACTGGAAAGATCTTTACGCTCCCATTAACAAAGACGTTCATTACAAAATAATCCCGATGGTCGGCGACTGGCTTAACCTTAAGCCGGACCTCGCCAATTCGATCGTTACCGATACTGTCCGGCGAACGCAGACGTACAATAACATCAGCATCATCTTTAACCGCGGGTTACTTTCAACGCAGGCCATCGCGAAACAGGATTTGACTTCTGACGAGATCAGAAACCTGATTTCCAACCCTGACGAAAAACTAAGAATGAGGCTGGGCGGTCATATGATCCGAAGCGCGAGAGAATTCTTTAAGCAAGACAAAGACGGCGGTTGCTTCTATGCTGCCCTTTATGAATTTACCGACCTGGAACTTATTGGGCTGCTCACAAAAAATCCCAGGAACCACATTATCCTTTCAAATGCGAATGGCTCCGACACAAAGATGGTTGACGGCAAAAAGAAGACGTTTGCCGTGCCCGACAAAACCAATGAGCAAATCCGTAAAACACTTCATAAAAAAATGAAGGCAGGTCTGATATTTGTTTATGACAGAATGCTCGGAAGCCGGATCGGTCACAACAAATTCGTCATCTATGTTGATAAAAATAACAAACCGATATCGGTATTGACCGGAAGCACCAACTGGACGCCTACAGGCCTTTGTGGTCAGACGAACAATATGGTGATCATCGAAAGCAAAAAAGTGGCGTCCCGGTTTATGGAATACTGGAATCAGCTTAAGCAGGATAAAAACCAGGAGAAAGTGCTTCGGACATGGTGTAGTGAAAATCCCTTCAGCATAAAGGAACAAGGAAATAAAGTCAGACTATGGTTTTCGCCCAACACGCCTCAGAAAACAAAACCTAAGGTCCCCGCGATACCCATCGACATGGATGATGTGTTCACGCAGATCCGGAAAGCAAAGAAGTCGATACTATTCCTCGTGTTTAATCCCGGTAGCCCGTCGATACTTGATGAAATCAAAAGCGTAGCGGAAGCCCGTAAGAGCAAGAATCCGTTGTTCGTCAGGGGAGCGATTTCAGATGCCAAGATCGCGAAGCAGGTGATCACCAGTATCTATTCAACGGATGCGCTGGAGCGTCCGGACAAATACAAAGTTGGTAATCCCGAAGTCACCGGCGTTGCTGCGATTCCCGGCACGTTCAGCTATTGGGAGAAAGAACTGCTTAAACTCGGCTTCTCGACGATCCATGACAAGATACTCGTCATCGATCCATTCGATAAAGCCTGCAAAGTGATAACAGGAAGTCATAACCTTGGGTACAAAGCCTCTTATAGCAACGACGAGAACATGGTGATTCTTGAAGGCAATCCAGAAATTGCGAAAGCCTATGCTACCCACATCCTTGATGTTGTGAACCATTTCAAGTGGCGGTATAAACTACAGGATAAAGTGAAAGGGCTAAAAACCGAAGCACAAAAACGCAAGGCACTGGAAGTAGCGTGGCATGACCTTGATGAATCCGATAAGTGGATGAACTACTATTTCAGCGACAATTACATTGACCGGTACAGATTGTTTCTGAGGTAGCCCGGGAAGGGAGTTTCAAGTTTCAGGAGTTTCAAGATTCAAGAAGGAAAGTTTCAAGAAGGAAAGTTTCAAGTTTAAGCCAAAACTCCCCGCGTTCCTCAGCGGCGCTGTGTCTCTGCGTTGAAAATTCTTCGCGCCCCCTTTGCACCTTCTGCGACTTTGCGGCAAAATGGATTTCCGCATCCTGGCAGCTCACTATCCAGGTTGCTGCATCCTCTTTCACCGCTAGGGCGCCAGGACGCGAAGGTTCGCGAGGATGAGAGTCCTGAAGAACGTATGGATGTGGAATAGTCACAAAGTTTCAGGAGTTTCAAGTTTCAAGAAGAAAAAGTTCCAAGTCTAGCACAAAACACCCCGCGTTCCTCTGCGGCTCTGTGTCTGCGTTGCCTGCATTCCTCACTCCCGATCAGGAATCGTGACACGCACCATCGTCTCAAAATATCGTCTGTAATCCCGATACCTGTCTTCAATCGAAGAATAGAAATGCATAATTAACTGAACCCGGTCTTTGAAATTAACTCCGGCATTGAAATCAGCTTTAGCTTCTTGTCTGATAAATGAACTACCGACCCCAACCAAAAGCAAGTTATATACTTTGAAAGTCGAATTCACGTTGATTCGGATATCGTGCATATCGGTAACAAGAAGGCAGGAGGGTACAATTTCAAGATTGCTCGTCAATGGCAGTTCTTTTGAAGCTAAGAAATTAAAGATCGTAGCATCAGAATAGGTATTTACAAACCCGTCTGACCACCGTGCGATACTGATGGAATTGACACTTGCTCCGAATGTAAACTTGTTCACGTAGTACAAAAGACCGAAGTCGACACCGACGCGTCCGTTTTTGTATCTACCAGTAAAAATCAGCGGATCGTTAGCATTGATTTGGTACGCATCCGTATCAACACTATTGTTTTGATAGTAAATATGAGCGCCAACGCGTAGTCCACTTGATTCATTGAACCCAAATTCCCGGCTATAGAGTCCGCCGACATGATACAGCTTATTCACACCCAACAAGTTCTCGTAAGTGGCGGTGGCCCCGACACCGCTTTTGATTGACGGAATGTTCGCTTCATACGATCCGTAAAGGCCATCATACGAATCCCAGCGACCCAGATACGATGTTGTGATTACATGTCTGCCTCTTGTTCCTGTCAATGCGGGGTTCGTCAGCTTGTAATCCCAATAATAGTTTCTAAAAGGTCGGTGTGCGAAAGCATGTGTATCTGAGCAACGGCGGCTGCAGACATGACCAGCATTACCACTAACGGAAAAATAATCTTGTTCTTCATACATCTAACGGTGACGGCGTTAAAGATAAGAAAGAGAAATTAAATCCGGTGCAACCAGTTTGTTACTGCGACCGGAAAGTTTTAGGTTTCACGAGTTCCGGTCTCAAGAGAAATAGCGTCAGGTTATACACGAAACTCCCGGCATTCCTCCGCGACTCCGCACCGCTGCGTTGGCACATTGAACACGTGGCATCGACAAAAAGCGCCGGCATCCATCAATGGCGCGAAGCAGTGCGATGGGCTTGCGACAGCACC
>CBKWFZ010000570.1:0-3427 GCA_966673785.1 uncultured bacterium | reverse complement strand
GATCCGGCAAAAATGTCGGACACAGCCTTTGCCATTGCGGCATTATCGATAATGGTTGACCATTGTACATCCGGAAAGCGGCGCGTTAGCAGTGCAAGGCGTTCTGTTTTTGGACCGAACGGTTGATGCGCGAGCAGGATGTCTTTCGCTCCCGATTCCGCCAGCATCTCAGCTTCGGCAATGGTCGCGCATTTGAATTTGGTTATGCCCTTATCGACAAACATCCCCGTAACTTCCGCCGACTTGTGTGTTTTTACGTGCGGTCTGAGTCTTTGCTTGTCGTCAATGCTGGCAATCAGCGTATCGATGTTGTGAGCGACACGGTCTTTGAAAATAATCAGCGCCGGACTGTCAATCCGGTCTTCATCCCGCAGCTTGTACCATGGTAACGTGCTCATATCAGTTCGAACATGGCTTCAATCTCGACCGGGATATTGTCTGGCAGTGAACCCATGCCGACCGCGCTGCGCACACCGATACCGTTATCTTCACCCCACACCTCGGAAAAGAGTTCGCTGCATCCGTTGATGATATAGGGATGTCGTTCGAAATCGGAAACGCAATTCACCATGCCGAGGACTTTAACGACGCGTTTGATCCGGTTCAGGCTGCCCAGATTTTGTTTTAGTGTTGCCAGAATGGCCAGGCCCACCTGTCTGGCAGCGAGCTTTCCTTCGTCGGGAGAAATGTCATCGCCGACGCGACCGATGATGAGCGTGCCATCGCTTTTTACGGTCCCGTGGCCCGAGACATAGACAAACTTGTCGACGACGAGAAATGGTTTGTAGACACCAAGTGGTTTCGGTGGCGGCGGTAGCGTTAGACCCAGCGTCTCAAAACGCTCGTCCGGAGAAAGTGAGGCAGTCATTCGTGGCAATTGTTCCCTCGAAATTTAGGGATTGCCATTTATGCCAGCAAACTCAAAACAGAAAAGAAATGAAACGTGCTTCCGCCGAGTACGAAAAGATGCCAGATGGCGTGGCTGTAGCGCAGTTTGTGATTGACAAAGAAAACTGTGCCCAACGTATAGGAGAGTCCGCCAAGAAGCAGAAAAACAAATGCGTGTGTCGGTGTGCTTTCGTAAAGTGGCTTGATTGCCGCGAGGATTATCCATCCCATGACCACGTACATTATTGTCGAGAATATCTCTTTCTTTCCGGTGTAAAATGCCTTCAGCACGATCCCGCCGATGCAACACGCCCACACGATGCCGAAGACCGTCCAGCCGATCCAACCTCCGAGTGCAGCCAGGCAGAAAGGTGTGTACGTTCCGGCGATCAGTATGTATATCGCCATGTGGTCAAATTTTCGAAAGAGTCGTTTTACGTCCGGCGTTTGGAAACTGTGATAAAGTGTGGAAGCGAGATACAGGATCACCAGTGAGGCACCGAATATTGAAAATGTAACGATATGCCAGGACGTTCCTTTTAGGCAGGCGAAAACGATGAGAAGGACCAACGCCGAGATCGCGAGCGCGGCTCCGATTCCGTGCGTGATGGCGTTCCAGATTTCCTCTCTTTTTGTTGATTCTTTGGAAGTACTCATGCGATTAAAACCGGCAATAACGCAAATGACTCACATTCGCCATATGATCGTAATCATTTCCCGGTGATTTTTCTGTCAACGGTCCGCCACGGCGATGTTGCGACAGCCTAGACGTTGAAAACGAGCCGGCCATAGTGGATGAGCATCACACCTGCGAGTCCGGCAATAGCCACAATCGTTTCCATCAGCGACCACGACATAATCGTTTCTTTCAGCGTCAGGTTGAAGTACTCTTTGTACATCCAGAAGCCGGAGTCGTTGACGTGAGAAAACATAAGGCTGCCGGCACCTATCGAAAGCACCATGAGATTAGGATCCACCCCGGGATTGTTAAGCAGCGGCACGACGATGGATGCGGCGGTCAGTCCCGCGACGGTAGCCGAACCGACACAAACGCGTATACCGCAGGCGATGAGCCAGCCCAATACCAGCGGATGGATGTCGATGGTGTTCAGGAGACTTCCGATCTCAGTGCTTACACCGGTCGCGACCAGGATTTCCTTCAGCGTACCGGCGCCGCCGATGATAAGTAGCAGCATGGCAATGTCCTTAATCGCCTCGCCGTAGATACCCATTACCTTTCCCATTTCTGTACCCATGAACACGCCGAGCGTGAAGGTTGCGATGAGCAGGGAGAGGATCATTACGATCGCAGGATCACTGATGAACACCGAAAAGTCCTTGAGCGCGCTTCCTTCTTCCAGGAAACTATTTGCTATTGTCGTTACGGATAACAGGATCACAGGAAGGAGCGAGGAGAGGATGCTGTTTGACAGCGAGGGTAATTCACTTTCGGGTTTGGTGTCGGCGACAAACGTATCGGGAATAACAGGGTTGATCTTTTTTAACGTACGCGAGAAAAAAGGACCGGCCAGCGCAACCGTGGGTATTCCGATCAGAACGCCGTACAGCAAGGTCTTACCCATGTCGGCGTTGAATTGTCCGACGAGAGCAGTGGGCGCGGGATGGGGCGGAAGAAATCCGTGCGTAACGGAAAGCGATGCAAGCACAGGCAGTCCGATATAGACAAGTGGAAGCTTGAACTTGTATGCGACGGAGAAGATCAGGGGCACCACCAGCACAAAGCCGACGTTGTAGAAAAGCGGTATGCCGATGATAAATCCTGTCGCGACAAGTGCCCACTGGATGTAGCGTTCACCGAAGATCGTCATCAGCCCGGTGGCAATGCGTTGCGCTGCGCCGCTGTCGGCGGCAAGTTTCCCAAGCATGGCTCCGCACGCGACTACGATGATGAGTCCACCGAGCATGTCACCGAGTCCCTTTTGTATCGCCGGCGTAATTTCCCGCACGTTAAGTCCAAGCATGATGCCTGTAAGAATCGAAATAATCAGAAACGCGAGAAAGGCATTAATCTTGAAGAGTGTGATCAGCAGTATCAGCAGACCGATATTCACATAGATGACGAGAAATGTATAGGGAATATCCAGCAGATAAAGGGCGAGTACTGAAAGCAGGAATCCCGTAACGTACCGGCTGACACGAAGTTTCTCGAGAGCGGCGAGCACGGCGAGACTTGCGAGGGAAATGATGAGCTGCATCAAAGGTTTGGTCTAAGGTTATCTGACGAAACTAAGGCTAAATTCAAGAAAGAACAAATTCGCGGAAATTCGAATAGCTTGGTATTGCTAAAGATTTCGGTAGTTGGTAAATTTCAGTATCGTTTAATGCAATCTACATGGACAATCGAGTTGTGAGAGCCGTCGTAATACTCATGTTTTCCGTGACCGTGGGGGCTGCTTTTTATTTCATTGCTTTTGGTGAACTCAAGGTAGCCCAATTGCTTGGGGTGGCAGTGGTTGGTATCATCGTGTTCGTGTGGATGAGTCGAGGCAAACCGACGCGGGTGCAGGATATTCAGATC
>CBKWFZ010000569.1:0-3429 GCA_966673785.1 uncultured bacterium | reverse complement strand
AAAAAATACTTGCAATGGCAAGCAGCATTAGTTGTGAGAAGATTGTGGGTGATCCGGTGAACATCCTTGAAAATATTTCTTTTAATGTCCCCTTCAATATGGGGCTTCATCATTAAAAATCAACCATAATTCCACAAATTGCAACCGATTGCAAGATATTTTTTTTTAATTTGGCTGAAAACGCGGCATTTGTATGAATCGGCCCAATGCAACCGATTTAATTCAAACATTTCCGTTTTGTTTCTTATCTTTTGCAGAATGTCCAAATCATGAATTTCCAGAAAGACGTCACCATTTATGATATCGCTGAGGCTCTGAGTCTTTCGCCGGCTACAATCAGCCGCGGCCTGAAAGATCACCCCGCTATCAAAAAGGACACTAAGCGCCGGATACTGGAGAAGGCGCGTGAAATGGGATACCAGCATAATCATTTTGCAAGCGGACTCCGGAGAAACCGAACGAACACGATCGGTGTAATTGTGCCTCGTCTCAACAGCTACTTCATGTCGACTGTGATTTCCGGCGTCGAGAAGGTAGCTAATGAAGCCGGATACAATCTCGTGATCAGCCAAAGCCTCGAATCGGTGAGGAAGGAGGCGATCAACGTGAAAACGCTTTTTAACAGCCGCGTCGACGGGCTGTTGGTTTCTGCTGCCTACGACACGGAAGACACAAAACATTTTGATCTCTTTCTCGACAAGAAAATTCCGGTGATCTTTTTCGATCGTATTCTCGAACACCCGGACTGCACCACCATCGTCATTGACAACCAAAAAGCCGGCTACGAAGTAACGCAGCACCTCATATCACAGGGTTGCAAACGGATCGTTCACATCACTGCCAATCTGAACAGAAACGTGTACTCCGACCGTTTGCGCGGCTACCGCCAGGCGTTGGAAGAAAACGGAATCCCCTTTGATGAGAAACTCGTCATCATCAACAACCTTAGCGATCAGGCCGGAACTGAAGCGGCTGACCTCATCCGCGAAATGCGTCCCCTCCCGGACGGAATTTTTTCGGCCAACGATTCCTGCGCCGTAAGTTGTATCCGCCAGCTCAAACTTTCAGGTTTAAATATTCCCGGTGACATTGCCGTTGCCGGTTTCAACAATGACCCGCATTCAAAGGTCATCGAACCAAATCTCACCACGATTGACTACCCCGGACATGAAATGGGCGAAGTCGCCGCTTCCCTGCTGATCCGACGGCTGAACAAAACGGAAGGAAGCAGCATGAATTCAATGGTCCTTAAACACAAGCTCGTGGTCCGGGAATCATCGCTGCGAAAAGTTAATAACTAAACGATCATACAACCCCCTGGATATGCTTAAAACATCCGGCATCGCCCTGTTATTTTTTTTCATCACGCTGACCGCGACCGCCGAAGACGGCTACGAACTGTGGCTGCGTTATCCACGCGTAGCCGATGCGTTACGACTGAAGGAATATCAGGCACAGATCCAAAACCTGTATCTCCGAAACGATTCCCCTACCCGCAGGATCATCGCGGCCGAACTGGAAAGAGGTCTTTCGGGGCTTTTGGGCAAGTCCATACCAGGAACAACCAAACCCGGGAACGGAACACTCATTGTGGCGAGGGCCGATGAAAATATCCTCAATCCATATCAGGAGCTGAAAAGCAAGGTTGCGTCCCTTGGAAAAGAAGGCTACCTGATTCAATCACAGACAGTACAAGGAAAAACGCACGTCATTGTAACAGCGAATACAGATGTCGGACTCCTCTACGGAACATTCCATTTTCTTCGAATTCTTCAGACATCATCGCCATTGCAGTCGCTGTCTGTGTCAAGCGCGCCAAAGATCACGCATCGCCTGTTGAATCACTGGGACAATCTCGACCGGACGGTGGAGCGGGGTTATGCAGGATTTTCACTCTGGGACTGGCATAAACTTCCCGACTACATTGATCCGCGATATCACGACTATGCACGTGCAAATGCTTCCGTTGGAATTAATGGAACGGTCGTCACAAACGTAAATGCCAACGCGCTGGTGCTCACGCGTCCGTACCTCGAAAAGGTCCAGGCATTGGCGAATACGTTCAGGCCATATGGCATCCGTGTATATCTCACGGCACGGTTCAGTGCGCCGATTGAAATCGGAAAACTCTCAACTGCCGATCCTCTCGACGCGAACGTCCGGCGCTGGTGGCAGGAGAAGGCGAAGGAAATCTACTCGCTTATTCCCGACTTTGGAGGTTTTCTTGTCAAGGCAAACTCCGAAGGCCAGCCTGGTCCGCAGAATTACAACCGGTCACACGCGGATGGAGCGAATATGCTCGCCGAAGCCGTGCAACCCTTCGGCGGAATCGTGATGTGGCGCGCTTTTGTGTATGCGAATGAAGACAAGACCGATCGTGTTAAACAGGCATATAATGAATTTGTTCCGCTTGACGGAAAGTTTCTGCCGAATGTTATCGTTCAGGTCAAGAATGGTCCGCTTGATTTTCAGCCACGTGAACCTTTTCATCCGATGTTTGGAGCGATGCCGAAAACACCATTGATGATGGAATTCCAGCTCACACAGGAATACCTCGGTTTTGCGACGCATCTGGTTTACCTGCCAACACTTTTCCGCGAGACGCTTGAAAGCGACACCTACGTCAAGGGAGAAGGCTCTACGGTCAGAAAAGTGATTGATGGAACTTTGTTCAACGATACATTAACCGCCATCGCCGGCGTAACGAACATTGGCAATGACAGAAACTGGTGTGGGCATCCTTTTGCGCAGGCAAACTGGTATGCGTATGCGCGAATGGCCTGGGATCCCGGCGCCGATGTGAAGCAACTGGCGACCGAGTGGGCGGCGATGACATTCACCACGCAGGAGCGTTTCCGTTCAACCATTGTCGATATGATGATGCATTCGCGCGAAATTACCGTGGATTATATGACACCGTTAGGTCTGCATCACATCATGGGCTGGAGCCATCATTACGGTCCGGCTCCGTGGATTGCAAATAAACAGCGGGAGGACTGGACATCGGTGTATTACCACAAAGCCGATAGCCTTGGCGTTGGTTTTGACCGGACGAAGACAGGCAGCAATGCGCTTGAACAATATCATCCACGCGTTCAGAAAATATATGAAGATCCGAAAACATGTCCTGAGGAATACCTGCTCTGGTTTCATCATCTGCCCTGGACGTTCCGCATGAAATCCGGAAAAACCTTATGGGATGCGCTTTGTTACCGTTACTATTCCGGAGCTGAAGGAGTATCCGGTCTGCAGAAACAATGGCAAAGTGTGAAAGATGCTATTGACCCACAACGATTTGACCACGTCGCAGCGTTGTTGAAGATCCAGGAGAAAGAAGCAATCTGGTGGCGCAACGCGTGTGTCCTTTATTTCCAATCATTCTCGAACCTCAAAATACCGGATGATCTCGAAAAACCGGAAAATGACCTC
>CBKWFZ010000568.1:0-3431 GCA_966673785.1 uncultured bacterium | reverse complement strand
GATTTTACGCTGTCGGAGAACACACAGCAACTCGAAGAAATTGTGATCTCGGGTGGGAGACAGCATATGGAAAGTCCCTATGTATCCAGGATGCCGCTCAAGAATCTTGAGAATCCGCAGGTGTATAATTCAGTATCCTCCGATCTTTTGAAGCAACAGGCGATCACAAACTTTGACGATGCGCTGAAGAACGTTCCCGGGATACACAAACTTTGGGAGTCGACAGGTCGTGCTTATGGTGACGGCGCTTCTTACTACGCGTTACGGGGTTTTGAGGCACAGGCAACCATGGTGAACGGTTTGCCCGGACTCACCAGCGGGAGTCTTGATCCGGCGAATATTGAAAAGATTGAAGTGATCAAAGGCCCGAGCGGAACGCTTTTTGGGAGCAGCCTGATTTCGTATGGAGGATTGATTAACACGGTGACGAAGAAACCTTATGCGGGTTTTGGCGGCGAGATCGCTTACACCGCCGGAAGTTTTGGATTGAACAGGGTGACGGCTGACATCAACGCGCCGCTGAAGGGTAATGAAGTGGTGCTGCGTGTGAATACGGCGTACCATACCGAGAACAGCTTTCAGGATGCGGGATTCAGGAACTCATTTTTTATCGCGCCTACTGTTGAATTCAGGGCGAGTGACCGCCTCTCATTTCTCGTCGTGACGGAATTCATGCAGGAGGAGAAAACGAATCCGGCGATGTTGTTCCTTGGCCGAAGCACGCCGCTTCAGTTTGCCGACATGGCAGAGTTAAACTATGATCCAAAGTTGTCGCTGACAAGTAATGACCTCTCAATCAAGAATCCGCGGTACAATCTTCAGGGACAAATGACGTATAAAATATCCGACAAGTGGACCTCGCAAACGGTGATCTCGCGTGGTCAAACGCGCGCGGAAGGATACTACTCGTACCTGTACGATAACGAGAACGGTCTCGGTGAATTCAGTCTCTGGATCAGTGACCAACAAGGTCATGTTATCACTTCCGATATCCAGCAGAACTTCATTGGTGACTTCAAACTTGGGAACATGAGAAATCGTGTGGTGGCCGGGTTGGATTACTTCAGTCGCAACCTAATCGATAACAGCACCGGATATGCATGGGTCCACAATGTGAACCCTCAGGGAGAGGTGAATTATGTATATCCTTATTCGGGCGAAGAAGTCGGGCCCAACTACCTGACACGCGCATCGATCGATAACCTGCTTGCGACAACCGGTCGGAGCAGCAGCAATTCGAAAGACGCTGCGTATAGTGTATATGTTTCTGATGTAATCAATATAACGCCTGAACTATTGGCGATGGCAAGTCTGCGTGTAGACTATTTCGATACCGAAGGAGATATCACTACAGACAGCGATGACTACGATCAAACAGCCCTGTCTCCGAAGTTCGGCGTCATCTATCAGCCCCTTCGCGATAAACTTTCGGTATTTGTGAACTACATGAACGGATTCAAGAATGTAGCGCCACGCCAGGTTTCCGACGAGACTGGGGCTAATGTTCGCACGAAGACATTCGAACCCGAACATGCTGACCAGCTGGAGTTTGGTGTGAAATCGAATTTATTCTCGGATCGTCTTTCAGCTACGATCAGCTATTATGATATAAAGCTTGAAAATCTCGTGACCGGAGACCCTAATAACATCAACAACAGCCTTCAGGGTGGAAAGGTTGAGAGCAAAGGTTTCGAAATTGATCTGAGCGCAAGCCCTGTTGATGGCCTTAACCTCATTGCCGGTTACAGCCACAATGAAAGCAAAGTGCTCGACGGTGACATTGGAAACGTGTGGCTTGAGACGGGGCGCAGACCAATATACGCGGGTCCTACTGACCTGGTTAACTTCTGGGGTACCTACATGTTCAAGGCGGGTGCGCTGCGCGGATTCGGCCTCGGAATCGGAGGAAACTATTCCAGCGAGCTCAACATCCTTGACAGCCAGGTTACCGGAACGTTTACGCTACCGGCATACACGGTAATCAACTCGACGCTCTTCTACAACACGTCGAATTTCCGTGTTGCGCTGAATGTGAACAACGTATCGGATAAGCGCTACTTTACCGGTTATTCCACGATCAACCCGCAGAAACCAAGAAACGCTGTGTTGAGCATGGCCTACCGGTTCTGACCCAAAGCATATTCATGACAGTAAAAAAGACTATCGGGAAAATACACCTCTGGCTCGGATTCACATCCGGGCTTTTGGTTTTCATCATTGCGATCACCGGCTGCATTTATGCTTTCCAGAAGGAGATACAGGATCTGACGCAACCGTTCCGTTTTGTTGAAAGCCAGTCACGGGAGTTTCTGCCGCCGTCGGTTCTGAAGGCCGCGGCTGAAGCAATTCTTCCCGATAAACACATTCACGGTATCCAGTACTACGGAAGGGATCGTGCCGCGCAGGTTATCTACTACAGCGTTGATCCCGAATATTATTACCTGGTATATCTGAATCCCTATACCGCCGAAGTCCTGGAGGTCCGTGATATGGCAACGGACTTTTTTGCCTTTATTCTCGACGGACATTTCTATCTGTGGCTTCCGCATGAAATTGGTCAGCCCGTGGTGGCCAGCGCAACGATCATATTTGTAGTGATGCTGATATCCGGGATCGTGCTTTGGTGGCCGCGGAAGAAAAAAGATACGAAGCAACGTTTCCGCATTAAGTGGAATGCGCGGTGGAGACGAGTAAATTACGATCTGCATAACGTGCTTGGCTTTTACGCGTGGACGATCGCGCTGGTATTTGCACTTACTGGACTGGTCTGGGGGTTCCAATGGTTTGCACAGGGTGTTTACACCATAGCTGGTGGAGAGAAATCGCTTCAATACTATGAGCCAGCCTCGGATACGGCGAAAACGTATCAGGGTGAAATTCCTGCGATTGACAAGGTGTATGCCGAAATGAGAAGTCAGTATCCGGACGCGAAGGCGATTGAAGTGCATATCCCCGAGAGTCACGCCTCCGCTATTGGCGCTACTGCGAATCCCGAAGACGACACATACTGGAAGCTGGACTATCGTTACTATGATCAGAACACCATGCAGGAAGTCTCGGTCGACCATATCTACGGGAGATTTCCAGAAGCAAAAGCTGCGGACAAACTACTGCGTATGAACTACGACATTCATACCGGGGCAATCTTTGGTTTTGCCGGAAAGCTTTTCGCATTCCTTGTCAGTCTCATGATCGCCAGCCTGCCTGTAACCGGAACATATATCTGGTGGGGCCGGAAAAAGAAGGCGAAGCGCGAGGCGATGATGAAGACCCTTCCCAAAGTTCGCAAGAAGCGCCAGCAAGTCGTTTCTGAACAGATGAGCTAACGCGGGCTCCGTAACAGACAGACGACCGATCTTTCTATCTTGTCGAGGATGATGATGAAAATTTTTATAAGTTGCAACAGCGCCTTGCGCAGACTGGCGAACATG
>CBKWFZ010000567.1:0-3434 GCA_966673785.1 uncultured bacterium | reverse complement strand
GTGAAGTCGGAGGTTTGTTTCGGCGGTGGAAGCAATAGCGTGATGGTTTCCGCGAGGTCGCCGACGACGTGATGTGATTCCGAGAACAACCATGCGGGAACTTTAGTCAGATCACTTGCCCATTCGCTCATGAGTGTCATGTTTACCGTGCGTCGGGGCCGGCGATGGGATAGCAACGCTATCGCCCAGAGTTTGTCTCCATCGGGGGCTTCGTCGAAATAGCTTTCCAGTGCACTGACCTTTACCAGTGTTTTCGTGGTCTGATCGAGTTCGGTAAAAAGCCTGGCGAAACGTTTCATGGGGTGATTTCCACGTGCTGAAAGTTATGTCAACCTATAAACAAATGCCAGCGAATGGGGTTCTGTTACAGATCGCAGATTTTGTTAACTTGTTATTTATGAATCAGTCCGCGTCCGAGTGGCAAAAGGAGATCTACCTGAACGGGTTCGCCGGTGCACGTCCCCAGATCCCGGCAGACTTTGTCACACTCGAACAGGAAGCAAGGCGGATCATGAGCGCCAAAGCGTTTGCCTATGTTGCCGGTGGCGCGGGCGCGGAGCTGACGATGCGCAATAACGTCGTGGCGTTCGCACAGTATTCCATCGTTCCGAAAATGCTCGTGAATGTGGGTGAGCGCGATACGTCGCGAACATTGTTTGGCTACCGGCTGCCGGCTCCGTTTCTGCTGGCGCCGGTGGGCGTGTTGTCGCTCGCGCACAGAGAGGCGGACCTGGCCGTATCGCGTGCAGCCTCAACGTTGGGACTGCCGTTTATCTTTTCGAACCAGGCTAGTTTTGCGATGGAGGAGTGTGCACGCGTAATGGGTGATGCGCCGCGCTGGTTTCAGCTCTACTGGAGCAAGTCGAATCGTCTCGTCCAAAGTTTTTTGCGTCGCGCGGAAGGGTGCGGATGTTCTGCGATCGTGGTAACGCTGGATACGACGATGCTCGGGTGGCGGCCACGCGATCTAAACCTAGGTTACCTTCCCTTTCTTGAAGGTCGTGGCATTGCCCAATATGTTTCTGATCCTGTTTTCCAGGAAATGCTTGATGAAATTGATGCAGGTGTTCCGGCTAAGCGACGTGTGACCCTGTCTTCCCTGCGCGGACTTTGGCATATGTTGCGTCATTATCCGGCGAATGGCTTCGTGGGGAAGCTGCGATCGGGAAGAGCGATCCGGGCCGTGCAAAAATTCATCGCTACGTATTCAAACCCGTCGACAACGTGGAACGACCTCGAATGGCTTCGTAACGAAACACGATTGCCCATCATACTCAATGGCGTCCTGCATCCGGACGATGCACAGAATGCGCTTGACGTCGGCGTCGATGGTATTATCGTCAGCAATCACGGTGGACGCCAGGTTGATGGCGCCATTGCCTCGCTGGATGCGCTTCAGGGTGTGGTTAAGGTAATCGATCAAAGGATTCCCGTACTCTTCGATAGCGGAATTCGCGGTGGCGCTGACGCGTTCAAGGCGATAGCGCTCGGAGCAACTGCTGTTTGCGTGGGCAGACCCTATGTATACGGTCTTGCGCTCGCAGGCGAACGCGGCGTGTACGAGGTTATGCGCCACTACATGGCAGAGTTTGAACTGACGATGGGATTGTCGGGAATAGCGGATATCTCGGGAACCAATGGTTCCGCGATACAGCGAAGTCTGTAGTGCATTCCGATGTTGCTATTCCTCCGATCCTTCAATTATTTCCGCAAGCTCGCCTTCGTATTGCGTCTTGACTTCTTTTGCGTCGTATCCTTTTTCATTCAGCCATTGCGCAAAGATTTCGGCATAACCGTGCGTAACGAAAATCTTTTCGGCTCCCGTGGCTTTGATTGCCGTGTTGAGTTCGTTCCAGTCGGCGTGGTCGGACAGTACAAAGCCGCGATCGGCGCCGCGTCTTCTGCGCGCTCCCCGGAGCTTCATCCAGCCCGAAGCAATGCCGAGGGAGTAGGGGAGAAAACGATTCATCCAGGGTGATCCTGTCGCAGAGGGCGGACAAATGACAAGTGAGCCTTCGAAGGTTTTCTTATCCATGTCGGGAGTGACGCGCCGGGTTTCGGGTAACGATATCCCCTGCGCCGTCATGATCTGATTGACGTTGTCCAGCGCACCGTGCGTAAAGATCTTTCCAATGGATGTGTCGATGTTCCGAAGGATGCGCTGACTTTTTCCAAGGGTATAACCTGCGATGACCGAGACCTTGCCGTCGTGCTGGTTTTTCTTCCACCACGCGTTTATGTCCTCGAACACTGATGCCTGCGATTTCCATTGATAAACAGGCAGCCCGAACGTTGATTCGGTTATGAAAGCATGACATTTCAACGGTTCGAAGGGCTCTGCGAGGTTGTCGTGCTGAAGTTTGTAGTCACCTGAAAATACCCAGACTTCGCCCTTGTATTCCACGCGAATCTGCGCGGAGCCGGGGATATGTCCCGCCGGATGAAAGGAAAAGTTCACACCATTGATCTGTACTGTCTTTCCAAACGGAATCGTTTCGATGTTCCCCTGGTCCTGGAGACGATACCGTATTACGGGCGCGGCGCTTTCCGTACACAGGTAATGCTCGTTGCCCCATCGCGCGTGGTCGGAGTGGCCATGGGTGATCAGTGCCCGTCTCACGGGTTTCCATGGATCGAGCCAAACATCGGCCTGCGGGCAGCAGATACCTTTGTCGGTGAATTCAAGCAGCGCCATTCCTTTTTTAATCCCGGGTTTCCTAAATTGATTACCAGATTCTTTCGCATGGAAGTTAAAAAAGTAATACCTGTTCTCCGCGTCTTTGACGTCGACAAGGCCCGCGAATTTTACATGGAGTGGCTGGGGTTTTCGGTTGACTGGGAACACCGTTTTGAACCCGGGACGCCGTTGTATTTTCAGGTCTCGCGAGGCGGTATCACACTCCATCTGAGCGAACATCACGGCGACGGAACGCCTGGCTCAAAGGTGGTTGTTCAATGTTCCGGATTGAAGGAATACCATTCGTGGCTTTCCGCGAAACATTATCAGTACAACCGCCCCGGTCTCGAAGAAGCCCCATGGCGGGCGCTTACCATGGAAGTTACCGATCCGTCTAATAACAGGATCTTGTTCAACGAACCGTTGGATTAAAATGATGGATTCCTACTCGTATTTCTTTTTGATTTCTTCCGGAATTTCACACCCTTCTTTGCGGCGGGTATCCGCGATGTGAAAGATCTTCCAGCCTGCTGCCGTTTTCTGCATAAGGAACGCGTCAGCGCCGCAATGACTGAAAGTTTTGCCTACATAAAACGCATAGTCACACCACACGGATGCCATATCGCCGTCGATGTTTATCGAAAGATTCCAGAACTCTTCGTGCCACACTTCTTTTTTGGGAGACGCGACTGCATTCAAAAATCCCGTGATTGAGCTTTCCCGGTGCATTGACGGCTCATTGTTCTTGTTCCGGAAC
>CBKWFZ010000566.1:0-3441 GCA_966673785.1 uncultured bacterium | reverse complement strand
CCTTCATGGGAAGTGATGAAAACCTTGACAAGCTGACGGAATTTATCAAAACAGAAAGAATGTGCTGTGACTTCTTCACCTTTCAGATCACGGTTGAAGAAGACATGATCAACCTGACGATTTCGGGACCAGAAGCGGCCAAGGCTTTCCTGAAAGAAGAAATTGATCTTTAGAACATAGCGTTATAGTCCGAAAAACATAACGCTATGCGTATGGAAGCATTGGCATGTCAATTTGAAAACGCGATCACTGCGGCAAAGCGTCGTTCGCGGATGTCGCATACAAACCCAGCAGCGTCCCTGTAAAACCTCCGGCAACGTCAGTAGAGAGGATATCGCCGGAAACGGTGCGCGCGTCAACGAATTCTCCATCCCCAGCAGCGTGGCTGAATGCGTATTCATCGCCCTGCGCCTCAATCTTAAGACGGATTGGCTTTGTGATATCCACTTTGCTGCTTGCAATGATCGATGACGTGACCTCGGGTTGGCCGCGGGTCTTCCGCTCGTTGCGTTGCAGCACAACAAAATAGTCCTGTCCTTTTTTGGTAACCCCGTACACATAATTAAAAGCCTCGCTCTGCAATGCTACAACTCCCGCAAGATCCTTTTCGCCAGCGGGTTTGTACGCGAGCGTTGTCGTAAATGAGAAGCTGTTGTGCTGTTGTCTGTAGAACAGCGTTGACGTTGGCTTAAGCTCCTTGATGTTTGCCTCAAAAGGTTTGATAAGGAGACCATTCTTCGTCGACGAAGCAAACGCTTCACGTGGTCCGCGAAGTCCGATCCAGCGATAGTCAAGTTTTTCTGAAGTAAAATTCTCTGAGTAGGTAAAGTTCCCATTCGGGAAAAACCCTTCTTTGCCCGTGCGGTTGGTCACGCCCTCAGGGGTCTTCAGTTTCGGCTCCAGCGGAATAAGTCCGTTCTCGAAAACCGGATAGTCGCCCGACCAGTCAACGGGGAGGATAAACGTTTCACGACCAATGTTTACCCGGCCCTTTTCGTTGGGACGTATGGCAAGAAATACTCCGTAATATTTGTTATCCGGGCCAAGTACGAGATCAGCGTGTCCAACCCAGTCCACCTTATTTGGGCGATCTTTCGGAAGGTACCTTTGTGTGAGGATCGGGTTCGAAGGCGCGGGTTTGTATGGCCCCATCGGATTGTCACTCGTAAAGATTACCTCGCTGTGCCATCCCGCTGTTCCTCCCTCGGCACACATCAGGTAGTAGCGGCCGTTCTTCTTATAGATATGGGGCGCTTCGATCCATATCGGTTTCTTCGAGATGTCGACACCGCCATCAATGATGATCTTATCCGTACCGGCGACAACCTTATCATTCTGAACATCATATTCCCAGATCTTGATCACACGATGGCCGCGGTAGAGTTCCTTTCCTTTGTCAGGTGCATCGTTGTGAACCACATAGCCTTTTCCGTTTTCATCAAAAAAGATTGACGGATCAATGCCCTCGAAAGCAAGTTTGATCGGTTCGCTCCAGCCGTTGGCAGGATCTTTTGTCTTTACCACAAAATTGCCAAGTCCACCCGCAAAAGCAGTTGTGATCATGTAAAACGTATCATTATGCGGGTTATAAGTGATCCCCGGGGCATAAACACCGGCACTGATACCCGTGTCATGGACGTCAAGTTGTGAAGTCCGGTCCAGTACGTGGCCGATTTGCGTCCAGTTGACCAGATCTCTGGAATGAAAGACAGGCACGCCAGGGAACATCGCGAACGACGAACAGACGAGATAATAGTCGTCGCCTTTGCGTGTGATTGCGGGATCAGGATAGCATCCCTGCAGAATCGGATTATAAAACTCGTCGGCCCCGAGCGGATTGTCCTTATAGATATTGTCTTTCCCCTCGTAAACGGCATTTGTGAACACGGGGCCGTTGTTGCCGGATTTCCTTTTCCCCTGCGCACCGACATCGTATATCTGGATGGAGGACAGGATTGTGCAGAGTATTACGAACGTTAACTTTCCTTTTTTCATGGTTCAGGTTTTTGCTGGTGTTGTTTTCTGGTTGTTTGTGTGCTTATTAAAAAGAGTTGCTCCAATGGCTACCCACGGAACAATCTGGTTCATTGGCTAGTAATCATTTAACGAAAAAGCAAAGGAGCAAATTTGTACAGATTATTCCTCCATACCGGCCATGTATGACCTCCCGGGTACTCGCTGTACTGATACTTGATACCCATTTCGTCAAACTTCTTCAACATGACGCGGCAGTTCTCATAAGCAATGTCTTCCTTCCCGCCCATGGCGACCCAAAAAACTTTAATGTCTTTGTTGATCGCGTCGGCGTTATTCTTCATGAAGGTATACTGCGGTTCAGAAAGCGTGGGATTGTTTGCGAACCATCCGGAACTGAAAACTCCCAGATAGGAAAACATATTATGATTTTTAACGCCGGCATGGAGCGTTTGTAAGCCGCCCATGGACAAGCCGGCAAGAGCGCGCTTATCCGCAGAGCTTTCCGCGCGATATGTTTCCTCAACAAGGGGAATTACAACTCGCGTAAGCTCATTCTCAAAAACTTGCAGGGACCGTTCACCAAAAGAACGAAGGCCTCCCCCGCCGGTATTTCCGTCCATCATTACGACCATCATTGGATTAGCTGCTCCGTCGGCAATGAGGTTGTCGAGTATCAGATCCGTTTTCCCCTGTGTGCCCCAGCCTCGTTCGTCCTCGCCTCCACCGTGGAGCAGGTACAACACCGGATACTTTTTGTCAGCATGCTTATCGTATTCTGCGGGAGTGTATATATAAAACCGCCGCCACTCGTTAAAAACGCGGGAAAAATATCGTTTCATACGAATCTCCCCGTGAGGCACGTCGCGCATTGCATAGAATTCACCGTTTCTGGACGGAATCTCTATACCCGAAGCCATTCTCCCCATGCCGTAAAATGTTTCGCTTGCAGGATCGGCAAGCGCAACACCGTCGATGATCAAGGAATAGTAGTGAATTCCTTCGCTTATTGTATCCGTTGTAACCGTCCAGAATCCCTCGGCATCCCTGGTCATCGGATATTTTTTCCCAAGGTCAATTTCCACCGTTTGCGCCTCTGGCGCTTTCAGGCGAAACATCACGCGGTTGTCGGGCAGGATCTGCGGATATTTCGCTGATCTGACATTCGTTGCCGCCGGCGAACCAAGCACCGTCATCGAAGGAAACGTCTCCGGGTCGACAGGTTTGAAGAGTAGCTGCGAGAACATGTACAAGTCGTTCTTCCATACGTTGAAGTCGTGGCCACCGGGCTCGACGTAATAGATATGGGGAACACCTTTACGAAACAAATATTCATGCGTGCGCCTGCTGAACTGAATAAGACCATCCGCATCGCCACATGAAACCCAGAGCAGCAGCAATTTGTCTTTCGCCACCTCGGGATCCGGTACCAAATCTTCCGGGCGTTTTGTGTTTGGCGCAGACGAG
>CBKWFZ010000565.1:0-3446 GCA_966673785.1 uncultured bacterium | reverse complement strand
CGCTACGCGTCCATAACTTTGCCCATCAGCCAGGTCATACAGGAAGTCTGTCATCCAACTCCATAAACTTTATATTCGAAGACACCGACCAAAACTTGCTGCTGGCCACAGATGCCGGGCTGAACGTTCTGGACTCCAGACAACGCATGCAATTGAAATCACTTGCGCCAATCTTCCGGGTGTACAAGAACGACCCCTCAGATCCGGCGACTTTGTCGGACACATATATTAAAACCATATTTCAGGACAGGCAGAAAAGAATCTGGATCGGCTCATGGGTAGGCTTGAATCTCTGGAACACTGAAACATCTACGTTCTACAACTTTAAAAATAATCCCGAAGGACTCAAATTGTTTACAAATGATTATGTGCTGTGCATTGCTCAGGGGCACGCGGCCAACATGCTGGTGGGAACAAATGAAAATGGGTTGCTCTATTATATCAGCGAGTCGGACAGCCTCATTTATTTCAACAAGCAAAATGGATTTCCAAGCAATACGATATTGGGGATGCAGCAAGACGATAAGGGCCTTTGGTGGTTAAGCACCACGAATGGTCTTGTCCGCTTCAGCGAAAACGATTTCTCTCATACTCATTATACCCGTCAGGATGGATTGCCCAGCAACGAATTCCGGCAAAACGCAAGCGCGCGATTGAAAGATGGTCAAATGCTTTTCGGCACCAATAACGGATTCGCCATTTTTCATCCGGATTCGGTCAAGATTAACAACGCGCCACCGAAAGTTTCAATCATTCAATTCAAAATTTCGAATACGGCAGTCAGGCCCGGGGACGGAATATTGTCTAAAGATATCTCAGTGACGCAAAAAATAGAATTGTCGCACCATCAGTCGTCAATCAGTTTTCAATTTATTGCAATCAATTTTACGGCTCCGGGGAAAAACAGTTATGCGTACAAACTGGACGGTATTGATAAAGATTGGAATTACGTCGGCAGCCAACGAACAGCGAACTTCTCTTATATTCCTCCGGGGGAGTACCGGTTCAGTGTAAAAGCGGCAAACAATGATGGCGTATGGTCTGAGCCGGTCGAACTTTTAGTGATCGTGACCCCACCATGGTGGACAAGAATATGGTTTAAGATGGTCGTGGCATTTGCAGTGGCGAGTGGTCTTTTGGCGGCATATAAGCTTCGTACCCGACAACTTAAGCGAACTAAAAAACAACTGGAACGTCTGGTTCAGGAAAGAACTTTCGAACTAAAGGAAAAGAACGACCTTCTAACTCAGAGGCAGGACGAGATTGTACAGCAAAAAGAGCAACTGACGGTTCAACGTGACCATCTCAGGCAACAATTCGATACTATACAGACATTGAGCGAAATCGGACAGAAGATCACCGCCTCATTAAAGAAAGAAGAATTGATCGTGCAACTTTTTGGTGTTCTCGACAAACTCATGGACGTCAACGAACTTTCGATCGGCCATCTGGATGAAGCCCAGGGACAGATCGAATTTTCATCCATCAGAGGACTAAAGTCACAAATTCACGAATCCATTGTAACCTTGAACGAGGACAGGTTCTCAGTCAGATGTATTGAACAGGGTAAAGTTATCCGCGTAAATGATCTCAGGAAGGAATATGCAATCCATTTTAGTTCAGACCACAACGGCTATATGGATGGAGAGCAAGTCTCTGCGATGTACCTTCCGCTCTTTTCAACCGAGGGTTTGATTACCGGCGTTC
Organism: uncultured bacterium; assembly: GCA_966673785.1. Taxonomy (GTDB): domain Bacteria; phylum Bacteroidota; class Bacteroidia; order Cytophagales; family Cyclobacteriaceae; genus Ohtaekwangia. The sequence goes on along the minus strand of CBKWFZ010000565.1, from coordinate 1,739 downwards.
TTGTAGTAAAAAGCTGTCAATTGAACGCGTATACCGATGTGCATGTCAACACGTTGAAGAATCTTGCTGCGTACATCGGAATCGCCTTTGAAAACGTCAATATTTACAAGGCCCTGGTAGCCCAGTCAGAAGTACTGACAAGACAGTCAGAAAAGCTTGAGGAACTGGATAAACTAAAAACACGATTTTTCGTCAATATATCGCATGAATTCAGAACGCCGCTCACGCTGATAATTACTCCACTTGAGCAAATGCTTTCAGATGGCGCGGCCAGAGATCCGAAAGAAATGAACCGGCAACTTCAGGTAATGCATAAAAACGCGAAATCGTTACTTCACCTTATTAACCAATTGCTTGAAATACGGAATCTTGAGTCGACGGGAACCCGCAAAATCATGGCCGCTGAACTTGATCTCGTTGCATTTTCCAGATCAGTTCTCAACAGGTTCGAAGAACTATCAAGACAATTGGAAATTGAATTGACCTTTCATTCGGAAAAGGAAAAGCTCCCTGTTTGGTTCGACCCTGATATGATCCAAAAGGTCTTGAGTAACTTGTATTCGAATGCATTCAAATACACAACGAGCGGGGGCCGTATTCAAACAATACTTACGGTTCGTTCATCAGAAGCCATCGATCACGCCGTAATTCAAATCCAGGATACCGGGATTGGGATAACGCAATCGGAACTACCCTTTGTCTTCGAACGATTTTATCAGGGCGACGCTCCCGTTAATCCGATCCAACAAAGCTCGGGTATTGGGCTTTCTCTGATCAAGGACCTGCTTGACCTACACAATGGCAGAATTGAAGTCGAAAGTGAAAAAGGCACCGGTACCTGCTTCACAATTTGCTTACCACTGGGAGTTGGAACTCCACGCAACACCCCGGGTGAGGACCTGCCGCAAATCGCTGAGGAGGCTGATAGCCAAATGAATAATTCTCAGGACAGCGATCATGTGGACGGACATGAGCTAAAGACCGACTTACCCCGGCTTCTTATTGTTGAAGATAACGAGGACGTACGTGAACTCCTACGGATAGAATTTCAGTCTGAGTTCCAGGTCATCGAAGCAAGGGATGGCAGGGAAGGAATCGATCTATGTCTGAAGAGCGTGCCTGACCTGGTCCTAAGCGATATAATGATGCCCGTACTCGACGGCATCGCGCTATGCGACTTTATCAAGACCGACGAAAGAACCAACCATATCCCCATCATACTCCTTACGGCAAAGACGGGAGAGCATTCTCAAATTAAAGGTCTGACTACCGGAGCTGATGATTATGTATCCAAGCCTTTCAATGTCAAAATTCTACGTGCCCGGATACACAATCTGATTGAGACCCGGAGAAAACTGCACGTGCTTTTCTCCTCCAAGGAAAAGTTGAAGGTTAAGGAAGTGATCGAAAATACCCAGGACCGCGCCTTTATCGAGAAAGTGGATGCACAAATTGCCCGACACCTTAAGAACACGGAACTCAACCATGAAACTCTTGGAAGAGAAATCGGGATGAGCAAAACGCAACTTTACCGGAAACTTCAATCCATCACGGGGAAATCGGTTCACGAATATATCAGAAATTACAGGCTTCGTATTGCGCATGAATTGTTAATGGAAAAACCCGACATCCTCGTTTCTGAGGTCGCTTATGAGGTCGGATTCAAAGATCCATCCTATTTCTCAAAGTGCTTTTTTGCCTTTTACAACGTGTGGCCTAAGGAGGTGAAGAAAGGCTCA
>CBKWFZ010000564.1:0-3446 GCA_966673785.1 uncultured bacterium | reverse complement strand
CCGTCGGGGCTGAATATCAAATAGCGGTTTCCTGCCGGATTATGTTTGGATGTAACGTCTTCACTATACTCATACACCTTTTCCATCGTCCATCTACCGATCAGCCTATCCTCAAGAGGCGTTTTGTTATTGCATTATTTGAGGACCATCAGGGAGATGAAACAAATTGAAATTGTGAGTGACTTCATGGCTTTATTCCAATTTTAAAGGTGGCATTGTACAATTCCCAAAGACAGAACCGTTTGATTACGAGTCCGTGCTGCCAAGAGGCATTAACTGGCGCCTTACTCAGCATAAATATATCTGGCATGGCAGGCTATCATTAGCCATTTGCGGCCCTTTCATATCCACGCATTTGTAGATCGTCGTTTGACCGGCTGGACTGGTTATAGTGAAGCCCGAAGCCCAGTTGTTCCCCATTTCAGCAACTCTGTCATTCATGAGGAAGTGGACCTGCTCAGCTTCCAGCTTAGGTATTTCGTCTTCAGGACTGTCGGACAGATTCTGTCCCATGCACTCGAAACGGATTCATTTCTCCGTCCGAGTACAGATCTTTTTTATTATCCAAACATCAATAAAAATCAACACTACAAACGTGGCACCCATCCACACGAGTTCGTCCCAGTTCAGATTCTTGAATCCCGGCCGTTTCAGTTTGTCGATGAGCAACACAAGATAAAAGATCAAAAATGGAGACTGAACAGCAATAAACAAAAACAAACCGATCCGACCGAGGACAGTCATCTTCAAAGCATTTTTACTTGGATCATGGCCAGTATTCAACGTTATGAAATCTTCCCAATAACATCCTTTATCGCTTCTTCAAGGACGTTAACATCTATATCTTTTAATGCTTTAAATTTGATGCAGTACCCAGTCACCGTTGCGCGACCGATCGTCTTCCCATACTTCTGCGGCAGGTAAGTCTTGTCATCAAGACCCAAAACGTAAACAGAAATTCCAGCGGTGTTAGCGCTTATGCCTATTTGAAACATCGCTTTAGTTTTCCCGTCTGCATACTTTATCGTCTGGCTCCCGTATCCTATCTGTGGATTGGAAACCACTTTGCCTGTTTCGTCCTTCCCGTCAAAGAACCACAATTTCGACTTCGGCAACAACCTGATGATACGCTGGTGCAACGCTTCGAAGTCGGCGCGTTTTGAATCGGGCTGGCTGGCGATGTAGGCCTTGATCCGGTTTTGTGTATCCACTGTATAAGAATTAAAATCCTGTCAAGCCTTAAAATTTGTAGCTTCTTAAGCTATTTATCCGTTGTCATTCCGGTTCTCAGTTTCCGCTCGTTTCCACTTATGACAATGATTCCTTCATGCACAAGCAAATTAGTTACCGCGAGCCCGTCGGGCAATCCCGTTCCGGAGCGTCTCCATATCTCACCCGGACTGTCTTTTCTGTAGACACCATCCCATTGCCCCGCAAAGACAGTTTCCCCATTTCTGATCGCATTAAAAGTATAAAGCTGCGCAGGCAAACCCGTTTGAATATTCTGCCAGCTTTTCCCTTTGTCGATGGACGCGAACAACTCGTTATAGACCATCGCGTAGAGTGCGCTGCCGTCGGTGCCGATATTATGCAAGGCACCATTTGCAAAAACCTTCCTCCATGACTTGCGGTCCTTTGGTGAAGCAAAGGCACCCTGGTTCGATGCAATGTAGAGAACGTCATCCATGCCCGTAACGCCGTTCACCTGCATGGTTTTGTCACCGTATTCATGTTCCCACGACTCCCGGACTTCATTAAATGAGTAAAGACCAGAGTTTGTGGCCGCATACAATTTACCATCAATCACCGTCAGTTTCCGAACAGTGAGACTGGTCAACCCGGAAATTTTCCTTATCCAGTTTTTGCCCTCGTCAGGGGAATAAAAAACGCCGGCGTGTTGTGTCCCAATATAGACACCACCTTTGTAAAACGTAATAGCACCCGGATTGCTCTCCATCAATTGTTTGCTGAACGGAGTTTTCAGCCAGCTGTCCTTTTCAAAATCAAAAAAGTAAAGGCCACTGTCCTTTGAAACAAGGGCAAGCCTGTTTGCTGAACCGGCCACGCCACCAAGTCCTATGTTGGCATTAACTGACAAGCCTGCACTTTTATCTTCCCAGGTTAATCCATTGTCGAAAGAAAAGTACACGATTCCTGCTGTGGTCTTTATTGGATTCGTCCGGACTACGTTTGAGCTGGCGGTGTCGCCAACGATCGCCCCGGCGGATTTGAATTGCTCAATACAGGCCGTGAGAAAAACCAAATGTGAGAAAATGATCAGCTTTTTTAGAACGCTGCGCATGGCTGTATGTTTTCAATAATAGTTAAATCCGGATCTCTTAACTGCAGTCCATCAAGAATCCTCCGCTAGACTTTAGTTTATTTAATAACCTCTTTCTTATTTCTAAATTATGGTTGAAAGTGGATGTCCTGAAAGCAACGGGACGTTCCATTGACCCGTATTGCGCTGTACTCCGCGCTCAAACAAACATTCTTATCGGGTTCCAGCCTCGCCAATCTCAAAATGTCCTTTGCACGATACCGTCAGTTGTCCGGCGTCGTCAAAATCTATCACATAGTCACTTCTGCTAATCTTCGTTAGTGCACCGATCCGTCCAAGAAATGCATTAGGTGCCACTCGTGCCGTCAAGTGCTTCTCGACAAACTCCCTGACAATATCAATGTTGTCAACGGCCCGGAAGCTGAGATTCACCACGCGCACATTTCCCGTATTCAAAACTGGATCCAAACGGACTACGAGATTTAACTCCGTCCGGGGTCCAATTACCACTTTGTCAACGTCAGCGTCGTGATCGTTATACTGTAAATTTCGATTGTCCATATCTACCCTCCGCCCGTGGGATGTACCACCATAAGGTCTTTCTCCATTTGGTTGATCCGCCCTATCCGTCGCATGGATGAACCGGTGGCGAGGTCACCATATCGCCTCCGGTATTTTCCGGGCGGTTTAATCAAGCATCTTGCACCCGACGCTTTATTGCGGCACGTTCTCTCATTTCGCTGATTCGTGAATATGGACAATTTTCCACTGGCCATTTATCTTCTTATAAACGTAGGTATAAGCACCTGTTCCAATGTCCAGGACCTTGTTATCCGTTGTTACCAGTTCAGCCAATGCTGTAAACCCGATTAAAGCAGCATCTTCAGCAAGAACCTGAACTACCGGATTTTCAATTTGTATTTTAAAGCTCTTTGTTCCTTTCAGGATCTGGGGATAAACTTTCTTAAACTCTTTGTTACTCCCAACTGACAACTCCATGTTGCGGTAATATCGAAAGCTGCTATCCGAATGAAATTCGGCAACCTTGAACATATCGATCGTTTCCCACGTCTTGTTATACTTTTCGGTAATATCAAGAATCTCCCCCACTATCTTCTCGGTTTCCCTGGCTGATTGCCCATAGGCAAAATGGCAAGTCAGGATT
>CBKWFZ010000563.1:0-3447 GCA_966673785.1 uncultured bacterium | reverse complement strand
TAAGCTTTTTCCCGACTTCGTCGATGTCTTCCAGTCCCTCTTTCGCGAAGAGGACCGTGTACAATTGAAAGAAGGGCAGTTGCTGAATACCGAACTTCGGATTTTTGCCCTGATCCGAATGGGCATAACAGACAACGAGAAGATCTCCCGTATTCTGGATTATTCGGTTACAACGATCTACACGTACAAAACCCGCATTCGCAACAAGTCTCTCGTCCCCAACGACGAATTTGACCGCCGGATAATGAGCATCAGGACCTTTTAAACGCCGTTACCGGCCTCGATTTTCCTTAGATTTTTCTTTCCGTCGATCATCTATAAATAGCTGATGATCATTACGTTGTGCTTCATGCGTGATCAATATTTTCTAGATTTTGCGGGGATAAATTGATCCCGCCTGCCGGTGCGGCGTCCTTTGTTGTGTCCGCAATCGTTTGTCGGAAATAAATCCGCCAAAGTTCCGGGCGCCTAAATCAAAGCCTTACCTATGAACAATTCGAACGCTGTTGAAAAGGGCCGGAAACGGCTCAGAAATTCGATCCCGGCGATGCTGTGCTGCCTCATGGCACTCATTGCCGTTCCCGGGGCCTATGCTCAGGATGGCCTGGTCATCAGTGGGACCGTGATCGACGAAAATGGAGAGGGAATGCCCGGTGTGAGTATTCGCCTTAAGTCCGCCCCGTCCGTCGGGACCGCAACTGATGTTGACGGAAAATACCGCCTGTCACTGCCTGCCGATGCGGGCGGGGGCTTACTTCTTTTCTCGTACGTCGGTTATGAGACAAAAGAGGTCGCTGTCGGCAGCGAGTCTGTTATTGATATTCAGCTTCAGCCGGACCTTTCCACGCTTAGCGAGATCGTTGTGATAGGTTACGGAACGCAGGAGAAACGCGACGTCACCGGAGCGATGACCTCCCTGTCGTCGGATCAACTCAACCAGGGTGCATTCACAAACCCGATGCAGCAGATCGCCGGAAGGGCCGCGGGGGTTAACGTCACCCAGACCGGCAGTGAACCGGGTTCATCGCCTTCAGTCCGCATACGCGGCATTACCTCCCTCATTGGCGGAAATGATCCGCTCGTCGTTGTCGATGGTATTCAGGGGAACATGGACCTGCTCAATCAGGTACCGCCGGGAGAGATCGAAACGATTGACATACTGAAGGACGCATCTGCTACCGCTATCTATGGCTCACGGGGCGCTCCCGGTGTCATCATCGTAACCACCAAGGCGGGAAAAGAGGGTAAGCTCTCCGTGGAATACAATGCATCGGCTTCGGTTGACTTTATTCCCCGCCAATTGAAGGTGCTCGGCGCCGAACGCTGGTGGGAGGTGGCGCAACAAACCGGAGTGCCGGCATCGGCGAATCACGGTTCCTCTACGGACTGGTTTGACATTCTGACCCGTACGGGATCAACCCAGAATCACACGCTTTCTTTCGGAGGGGGCACGAAGCAGTTGAATTACAGGGCGTCGCTGACCGCGTTGCTTCAGGACGGGGTTGTGATCAATTCGAACAACAAACGATATATCGCCAACGTCCAGGCTACGCAACGGGCGCTGGATGATCGACTGACGCTCACATTTCACCTCAATAGCAGCGTCAATAATACTTTGGGCAGTCCCAACAGTGTGGGGCGGGCATCGTTCACATCGAACCTTATCACCAATTCGTACGTGATGCGTCCGACGGACCCGATCTTTGACACGGACGGTTCGACCTATTATACCGATCCAAACGTCTTTCAATACATAAATCCGTATGCGGTGGCCGAGACCGTTGTGAACGAAGGAAAGAACAACAGCCTTTTCGGCAGCTTCAGGGCGAACCTTGAAATTTTTGACGGGTTCACAGCGGGATGGTTCGGAAGCTGGAGAAAGACCGACAACATGTGGGGTTATTTTCTTCCTTCGCGATCTACCGTCGCATTTGCAATTGACAATGACGGAGTCGCCAACATCAACAACAACCGCCAGGATGAACGCCTGATGGATATCAGTCTCGAATACAAGAAGGAACTGGAGGAACATTCATTCGGAGCCATGGTAGTATACGAGTGGCAAAATCAATTGTATCAGGGAAATTTCTCGCAGGCAAAAGGTTTCAGAAATGACATCGCCACGTATAACGCGCTGCAGCTGGGCGATCTCTCTCGCGTACAGCCCGGTGACTTCTCGTCCTATAAGAACGACCGGACGCTGATCTCATTCCTCGGTCGCGTGAATTACGCATTCAGGGACCGGTACCTGATTACCCTTAGCGTTCGCAGAGACGGATCGTCAGTATTCGGCAAGAATCACAAATGGGGTAATTTTCCTTCCGCGTCGCTGGCGTGGAGGATCGATCAGGAGCCATTTATGTCAGGACAAGCGCTCTTTGATGAACTTAAGCTGCGTGGTGGATACGGCGTAACCGGAAACCAGCAGGGACTATATCCGCAAAACTCTTTGTCATTGGTTGGTGCCTCCGGTGTGACGTATTTCGGAGGATCGCCGATTACCAACTTTACGATCACGCAGAATTCCAACGCCGACCTTCGATGGGAGACCCGTAAGCAGACCAACGTCGGTATCGATTTCGCGATGATGGATAGCCGCCTGCGAGGTTCTCTTGATGCATTTACGGCAACGACAGACAACCTGCTCTTCAATTACACTGTGCCCCAGCCTCCGTTCCCATACGGGACCATCGTGGCAAACGTCGGAAGTATCCTGAACAAGGGAATTGAGGCCGCGCTATCATACGATGTAATTCGTACTGGCAACACAACACTTACCCTGGCAGGCAATGTTTCCCTGTTGCGGAACGAGGTTCGTAATCTCAGCGGAAGCATTAACGGCGTTCCGCTTAACACCGACTATGTGCCCTGGGGCCCGAATTCCTTTCTGGTTGAAGGTAAGCCCATCGGAACCTTTAACATTCTGACGCACACAGGTGTGAATGAGAACGGCGTTGAAACGGTGCTTGACAGGGATGAGGACGGAACCATCGATCAGGGTATTCGCAGCCCGGATCGTGCCTTCGCAGGATCGGCCCTTCCTACCTATACGTACGCTTTCACACCAACCTTACGTCACAAGAACATTGATGTATCGATGGTCTGGCGCGGATCGGGTGGAAATAAGGTGTACAACAGTCTTCGTCAAAGCCTCAGCATGCTCGAAACCATTGGTCGGGCCAATATCCTTGAAAGCGCTGTCGACCTCGGCATCTATACTTCACAGTACGGCTCTGATGTGTGGCTTGAAAACGCCGCATTCCTGAGACTTGACAACGTTACGGCGGGCTACAATTTCCCCGTAGACCGCTTCCGCCACATTGACCGCTTGAGGGTTTCGTTGACCGGAAATAACCTGCTGCTTTTTACGGCCTACTCGGGTGTCGATCCTGAACTTAACGTGAGTGGCGGTAATGGATTCGGTGGTGATAACGGTATATATCCGCG
>CBKWFZ010000562.1:0-3448 GCA_966673785.1 uncultured bacterium | reverse complement strand
GCGAAGCCCGAACCCATCGACGCGATAAGGAAACCGGAAATGGCAGGCCCGATGGCACGGGCAGCATTGAATATCCCGCTGTTCATCGCGATGGCCGATGCAAGCTGGTCTTTGGTTACGATCGTCGAGACGAAAGCCTGTCTGGCGGGAGCGTCGACTGCGTTCACCGTTCCCATGAGGAATGCCGAAATGCCGATGATGGGAAGTGTAACAGCACCGGAGATCGTCAGTATTCCCAGTGTAGTGGCCACCAGCATGTTGGCGACCTGCGTGCAATAGAGAATCTTCTTTTTGTCGAAACGGTCTACCGCGACGCCGCCAAAAAGTGAAAAAAGCAATGACGGTGTTGTGGCGAGTGCTGCGATTAGGCCAAGATAGAAGGGAGAGTCTGTTAATTGAAGGACAAGCCAGCCCTGCGCGACAATCTGCATCCAGGTTCCAATGACCGAAACGAACTGGCCAAAGAAGAATAGCCGGTAATTTGGGTTCTGCAACGCCGGGAACGCACTCCACTTTTCGGCTATAGCGGCGTTCGTTCCGGCACTCACTTCCGGAATCTCAGGGACAGCAAACCGCTTGCGGATTAATCGAAGACGCTTTCGTATCAAGGATGCAAAATTAGAATAAGGATATAAAAGAATATACCCGGAGGATGAGATTCACGATTTATACCACGTCAGGGCGCCAGCCATTCGGTGATAGCTGCGGGCGGTCCGTATTTCGGGTCAACAAGAAGTTCGTGATCGGTTAATGTGAGCAGAAATGCCTTGAGGTCGGCTTTTTCGTCTGGCGTGAGATGTACGCCACCATCGTTCACGAACTTCATCAGCGGATGCACGTGTTCCGAATACACCAGACCTTCGGAGTAAAAATCGATAACTTCATCGAGGGTAGTGAAGCGACCATCATGCATATACGGGCCCTGAAGCTCCGTGTTAATCAGCGAAGGGGAACGGTATGCGCCGATGTCCCATGGCTTTTGGGTAACAGCATAGCGGTCGCGGCTGTCGTCGAACGCGGCGTCTTTTGCGTTGTTAAAATAGTCGAAAGTCGTAAGAAGTGCTGTACCGCCGTGACAATGAAAACAATCGGCTTCTTCCGAGAAGAACAGTTCGTGACCTCGTAATTCGGATTCGGTAAGCGACGCTTCGCCGCGGAGCCACTTATGGTAGCGTGACCGGTAGCTCACAATGGACCGGACAAACTGGGATACCGCTTTCCCGATCCGATCGGCATTCACTTCGCTCGACCCAAACGCTTTACGGAACATTTCTCCGTACATGGGATCCGACCGGATCGCATTTACCGTCGCCGCGATCGATCCATTCATTTCATGTCCGGCAACAATAGCCATGTAGGTAAATGCCTCCAGGTTTTTGAAGTTGATTCCGGGCACTTCCGAAAAGTCGTACCCGGGAATGCTGGTAGCAGTGTTGGATTGCTCAAGAAAACCGTTCCACATGTAGCCTGTATTGTTAAATGCCAGGTTAACCACCGGTAACATCACGTGAGGGGTTTGCTTTCCTGAAGGATATTCGGGAGAAGGCATACCGCGTGGAAAACCACCGGGAAAACGTGGATTATCCAACCCGCATTCAAATCCCTTCGATTGAACATGGCAGGTCGCGCATGACATCAGCGAGTCTTTTTCGGTGCGGCCGGACATTCTTCCATCGTAAAACAGGTAGCGGCCTAATTCGACACCTTCCCCTGTCATCGGATTGTCCGCCGGAATATTAAGCTGCCTGGGGAATCCGGAAATCTGGGGGAAAGCATACGGCGTCGGACGAAATGCCGCGGTTTCGTCTTCCGAACATGCAATGAGTATCCACGACCACGCGAGCGCGGCGATGCTGATCAGAAGCGTAGCCAGTTTCAGTTTATACATTATTACAAGCTGCTGTGATTATGAATCGTGAACACATTCCTCCCATTTTCCCGGATGATCGCCATAGCTTCCTGATTCTTCATAATCATGCCGCCGAACGTGTTGTGGTCATAGACCACAGGGTTCTTAAACCACTCTTCAATATTCATCCGGAATTCGAGAACAGACTCGCGATTGGCTTTTATTTGAACAGATACCGGCAACGTCGCTTCAAACCAGTTCTGCACAAATTCAATAACGTTATCCTGCTCGTCATAGACGGGACCGACTCCGAGATGAAAGTTGAACGGCGTTCGTTGTCCCAGCGTATTTCGCCAGAATCCATTCAGCTTCATGTAATGGTAACCGCCGAAGTCGCCGCCCAGCGCATACGGCCACATCATGTTGCTCTCCGGCGGGTCGGGGAACTGGCCCGGAATGTTGTTTGCGCCTTTTAATCCGAACGTAAACCGGATTGAAGTATAGGACTCTGCAGGGATAGACGTCTCTGTCCAGCTTGAACTCGAAGGGATATTTGAATCAATATAGCAGGCCTTGTGCGTGCTGAAGAGTCGATGTTCACTGCCTTTGCTATCGAACAGGGAAATGTCGGAGATAAACCATTGCGCCTCTGTTACCTCGTATTCATTTCCGGCGGCGTTCACATACTTCATGGTCTTCCACTCCACCGGTTCTCCCGCGACGAAGTAGGTAAAATCAAAACGAACGGAACCTCGGGGAGTCGGTTCGTCGGACGAACACGATAACAACCCGGTGATTGCAATGATTGCGAGTACGAGCCTAAGATGGGTCTTCATAAAGACAAGATTGCTCTCGTCTCCACGTAAATCAATGATCAATAATCGCCTTAAAGGTGACCGAAATCTGCACGTGTCAGGAACAATTTTCCCTGGTTCCGTACGTATCTCTGCAACCTTAATCGGCTTCTTCGTCCTTCGTCAGTTCGGTGATGGGGGTGAGTACGACTTTTCTGAACTCGACTTCGGCGCCTTCGGCCTGGATGGCGATCATGCCACTCGTAGCGGTTGCGTTGTAGCCAAAGTTAACCAGGTCGTCGTTCACCCAAACCTTGATGGTATCGCTAAGGCATTCGATCGCCATGGCGTTCCATTCACCCAGCGGCTTCTCGGAGCCATCAGTAAGATTTACAATCCGGCGTTCTTTATCTTCGGTCGTTCCCCATTTCTCGCGAGGCCCGCGCCGTGACTCCATATCCGGAACCTCGATATCTTCGGCGATGCACCAGAAGTCGCCGGCATTTTCGTGCATCATCTGGACTTCAATGGATTTCGGAAACATTCCATACAACGCACGCGGATCCGAAGCGTGTACAAGTACTCCGCAATTGCCGGGCGCTCCGGGAAAACGGTATTCGACTTCAAGGCGGTAATTGCCATACGTCGAATCAGTAATAAGGTGGCCGTTCGGTGTACCCAGGCTTACCAGCATATTATTCCGGATCAGGAATGGATTCTGCAGGTTGGGGTCTTCCGAAAGAGCCGGAACATCGATATGCCACCCCCTGAGGTCATTGCCATTAAACAAGTTGATTGCGTTCTG
>CBKWFZ010000561.1:0-3450 GCA_966673785.1 uncultured bacterium | reverse complement strand
AGTGATTATGCGGTAATTACCCAGGATGTATCTTACGCTGCATCGTCTACAACGGTACTCCATCCGGGTCGGGTACCACCAGCCAGTTATAGACGTTCTTCAGTTCCTTCAGTTTCTCAATCGCTTCCGCCGATGGTGGCGCTATCGGAGTGTTATGATCTTCCCATGTCGAATAGATGAAATCACCAGAACGAGGATTGTTTACCACCTGGTGATGGAGGTTGTCGATAACCTTATTCAGACTTTCCGGTTTCATGCTCGTTTGACCGACCAGTTCAAGGAGATAGATATTGGCGTCATTGGGAATCAGCAATTGTTCAAGGTAGGGTGACGTATCTGATGGGGTGGGGTACAGCCGGATTTCATTGAGGCGTTTGCTATGGCTGAGGTCGACAACTTCCGGACTCGCACCATATTCGATCCGGAAGTCACTCAAATTAACCAGATGCTTCATTCCGAGACGCGCAAGTCTGCCTGAGCCCGCGAGGTTGCCTACAAGCACAACTGAATCGAGGCCATGTCCGGTGATACTGATGAAATACTGTCCGGGGTACGCATAATTATGCTCCACGATCGTGGTAACACCGGAAGTCCACGTCTCATTCGTTCCATCTCCCCAGTCCACCTGAAAATCAAAAATATCCCAGGCAGGATCGAGCTGCATGGCAAAGTAGTTCTGATCGCCCGTCGTAACGCCTACTACGGACAGGGCCGGTTGAAGAACAACCTTAAGCGGTTTGGCCGGAATTGTCTTAAAGGTAAAATTCTTTGCAAACCGGCTATAGGAATCCTTTACCACCACGAGGCTATACGTTTCCCCGGGGTTACCCCGGAATGTGATGAAGTTCATATGTTCGGTAAGCCTGTACATTCGAAGCGTGTCAATCCCCTTCATGATCAACGCGTGTGCCGACGTACGTTGTACACTATTGTTTTCTTCGGCAGTGAACACCTGGACCTTGAACGTGTGTGGCTTGCCCCTGAAGCAATCGTAACCAAAGTGTTTCGGAGCCCGCTTACGTGTGTCCAGCAGACTCAGCCGGATATCAGATCGGCTTTCGCCCGTGATTTCGTAAGGCAGCGAGCGCACTACTTCTCGGGAAAGCGCTGAACCTTCGCGAGGCGCGGCAAACACCACTTCATCGGACTCATCCACGACCATCAGGTCAACAAGGCGGTAGCTGCCCGTTGGCAAACGCAAGGCATCGGTTTGGTAGCCGTCACCGCTCCGGCGAATGGCAACTTCTTGCTGATCAACAACAACTTCTCCATGCTCAGTCTCAACACTGATCAGCGCCATCGCGCCAGGAGGAATAACGGTGCTTCTCAGATGACCTTCGTTTACCTCCATGAGGTCAACATCAAAAGTCAGATTTACTTTGTCATTTTCGACATGTGCATCTTCCGTACAACATGTCAACAGGAGCGTCGGGATTAAAAGGACGCCGATCATGAATCGGGAGGGTCTCATAAAATAGGGTTTAAGGTTTGATAACTAAAAACAGGATCGTTCCAGTGACGTGGAATGGTCGATGAAGATAACATTCGAAATGTTACGAATGATTGCTAACGGGAAACTTTATAATTTATGGGAACCACAAAGCCGCTCCCTTAGGTGAGCGATCATTAAAGAATTACGTTTTTACAAAAAATCCGGAACAGTTTAAGTTGAGTACCGGAGAAATAAGGTCGGTGAAAGGCGCTACCTACTTTCCCCACGCGCGTTGACTCACCCGTTCCTTCGTCGGAAAATCATCCGGAAGTGGCTGTGTGACGTCGCCGGTAGCTGCCCATTCGCAGGCGCGCTGAAACAGCGTAATGAAACCGACGCACTCCATCGAATAATCCGCGTGGCCCAGAGGCGTATGGAAAACTCTGCCGCTGCCATAATTGACCGTGATCATCATCGGCTCATGCCGGTCTGTGCCGCGCAATGGCGAAAAGTGCGATGCGTTCTTTTCCTCGTCCGAGAACGCCGTCGCAAGGATGGTCATATCCTCCGCGGGGCCACGTAAACGGTCGTACATCTCATCTTGTGCATGCAGCCACTGCGTTGGCATCCGGTGCGTGATCGGATGGGTGGTATCCCGCACGGTTATGACGAACTCATACTGGCGCCCGTGCGATCCCGCGGGTCCTGCCGTTGTGTCGCGAACGAGGTTGTTGGCGTCGTCATAATACACATATGGTCCGTCTTTTTCGTTGCGGTCGCCCCAGGCGCCCATGGCGATCATCTTGTTGTAGGCTTGCCATTCAGGGAAGGAGTTGTCCGCAGCATGCACCACCACCAGACCGCCACCGTTACTGATGAAGTCCTCCAGCGCCTTTTGCGTTTCGGCGGGCCATGACGCTGCGGTCCAGCCAAAGTTGGAGATCACTACATCGTATTTCGAAAAGTCGGGTTTGAAATCGGGATCCATCATCGGCTTATCAGTTTGCTCAAACGCGCTGTCGCCACCGATAGGGTAGGTGTCGAGCAGTTGCTTACGTTTTGCTTCGCCGAGGTTGGGGTCGCCATCGTTGTGCGGGCCCTGCCATACGAACTTTGTGCGCGCTACATCCACATCAAACATGCCGGTTTGTTCGAGGTAGTCCTTCATCATGGCCGTAGTCTTAGGCCAGATGCCATGGTTATTTTGTCCGTCGACGATCAGGGCTCTCAGTCTCGTCTTTGTTCCATCGCCTTCCGTGCTCCCGGAATCTTTCGGAGTGGTCTGGCACGCAGCCATGGTAATCAAAATAAAAAACAGCAACGCGCGTAATGAAGTAAATGTTCTCATAGGTGGTTTGGAGTGTTAGGAACGGAAGGTAAGGAGGATTCGTGAGATGGGCAATGACGAGGTGTGTTGAGTGGTGATCATCATGGGTGAAAGGTCTCCGCCGGTTCAGCTTTTTCGTCAGGGCTTTCAGATTCCAGATAATATTGGCCCTCATGCTAAAAGCAGGTCTGATTGCAAACGAAATGCCGTGCCATCCTGCACCTCCGTAACGTGTTCGTGCGAAGCCGGTTGGCATTGATGAAGAATTCATCTGTAAATGAATTTTCACTGTTCATTATGTCAGGGAATATTGTATCGTTCCGACGCGGTTGTGGTGATCTGGCTATTCCGTTGTAAATGAATCGGTCATTTTAAATCTGGTCATCAGGCTTGCGAACGACCAATGGTCAGTTCCGCCTGTCCAATAGCAGCTGATGAGTTCCTCCCTTTTTACGAAATGTTCGTATAATGACAGAAGGTGTCGGGATATTACAATGACATCAGACTGAAATGATATCAAATTTGAAAAATTGTTTTTTGTATGCTTAAAAAAAGGGTAGTGGTGATTGATATGGACGAGAGCTTTCGGTTCCTAATTTCATCGGTCATTCGGTTAAGCGAGCGATTTGTTCTTGTGGGTTCTTACGAAGATCCGCAAGTGGCGCTGAAAACGATATTGAAGGACAAGCCC
>CBKWFZ010000560.1:0-3454 GCA_966673785.1 uncultured bacterium | reverse complement strand
CCATGCCGTCGTCGCTCCTTACGTTAGGTCCCCCACCCTTTGTTCCGTCATCCTGAGCAACTGACCGCCCCAGGGTGATTTACGCGTACTTGTTTGATACCCGATACAAGGTTTTGCAAAAACGGTTGCGAAGGATCTCAGTGAACGTGGCGGGAGCACTTAAATGTACGAAGCGCATGTTCAGATGGCTGAATGCAAATCTGCGGCTTCGTTCACAAGCACCGTGATCAACATGTTACGCATTCCTTCCACCGGGGTCCTTCGCAGCTGATTGTGCAAGGTTGGTTGTAGTGTTTTCAAATTGCACTCACGCAGCAGATAATGGGGCGCCGGGGGTGCTCAGGAACCGGTGCGCTTTTTTGTGCACTTTTTTTGTGCACTTTTATTATGCCCTTTTTTTATCTGCGAAATCTCTACACAAACAAAAAGGCCCCACCAACGAGTCCTTTTTCTATCGACATATCAAACAGATATTATTTCACTCCTTCACAAACTTGCTCACGTACCGCCGATCCGCACGCATACGAATAAGGTACAGCCCACGGCTCAATCCATCAAGCCTGATTTCCTTTTCATACATCGCAGCGCGTGATTTGAAACCCGCCTCATTAACGATCACATTGCCCGCGCTGCCTGTGATCCGCACTTCCACCGGACCTTCATAGTCATTGTTCAGTCTCAGGCGGATCGATTCGCTTGCCGGACTCGGATACAAAGCAAATGCTTCATCGCCGGTTTCCTCTACCACCTCAACCTGCATTGGCATTCCGGCTGACGAGGCTACGCCGCCCTTGATGGTCCACCATTTCGGGTTGTTGGTCATCCAGCTCATCATGGCGTCGTACTTGATGCGCTGGTTCGAGGCATTGCCGCTCTGGCGTTCGAGAATGCCCCATGATCCGTAACGGCTTGGCAGTCCCGTGCTGGAGAAGTTGCAGAACAAAGTGCCGCCGCGTTGCTTCCAGTTATCAAGCATGTCGGCATACTCGGTACCCATGCGCGTATCGCGGTTCGCATCGATGAGTATCTGGTGCGGCCCTCCATCCTGGGACTGCGCAAGGTGCTGACCGCCTTCATAGGAAACGATCTTGATATGCTGATACCGCGTGTCGTTCGCGAGAATGGTTCTCAGCTGATCCATATCGTAATACAATCCGGATTTTGCTGCCGGTATTTTTTGAAATACCTCATTGACCGATGACACCGGATTGCTGCTGCTGCCGATGTTGTGGCCGAAATAGAAATTGATGTTGATAGCGTCGGTCTTTTCATAAACGTCGTCGGTGAGCAGCTTCAGGTTGGTCCAAAACGTATTGGCATGTCCGACAAAACCGCCCATGACGCGGATGATCGAATTCGCGTCACCGTACACCTGCTCCCACAACGTCCAGATCTGACCGCTGCGGCGCGCGTGATACTTCTGCCCGGCTTCCCACGCCTGCATGCCCGGCCATGCCTGGAGTCCGAGGTTATTCACATAATTGTACTGAACCGTGAACGGATAGCCGCCGCTGTTCCATGTCTCATTCGAGTACTCGACAAACGCTTTGAGATCTGATGTGAGGTTGTTCCGGACATAGGTCGCGAACTGTGTATTGAAGTTATCATCGGATGCGTGTGGCATGCAGAACCACGGGTTCGCGTGAAGGCGGTTTGAGAGGGCCACCATAATCTCGACGGGAACGCCTTTGCGTGAATACGAGTAGTCACCTTGTTTGGGCGCAGTTTCCTCGGTGAAGTCACCTGTGCTGCTTTGCCAGTGTTGGACAGGGCTGGCGTTGGTTTCCATCCAGTCCATGAACCGGATGGTGTTGAACCGCTCCCAGTTGGAAAGGAACGTGGGATCGAATATCTCGGATGAGTTTTCGTCGGCGAGGCGCGTCACGCGGATGTTGGTCACCGGTGAGGACGTTGAATTAGAACTGATGTGTATAAGAAGAAATCTGCAATTAGTCAGCGTAGCCGTTACGCGTCCCGGTGTTGAACCGGTCTGCGTACATCCGCCGAAGCCGTTATCGCTTAATGACACGGTTCCGGTGCCGTCGTAGCGCAGTACATAGTCACCCGAAACCGCAATGGGGATATCCCACAGTACCGCGGACCATCCGTTGACGCCACCCTTGAGGTAGCCGGCATGATTGAGCGACGTGTTGGGAATGGTGTTGCCGGACTCGGGCCATAAGCCGTTTGTGGTCCAGGGCAGTGCGCGCTTGGCCAGGTTGATGAACGCCGACTCCGCGCCGTAAGCAACCACGCCGGATAGATTTGTACCAAGCGATGAGTTCGCATTGGGGTAACCGGTTGCCGGGGCGCTTTGTGTGACGCTGATGTTCCTTGTGATCCCGCCACCGGTAATGGTAACGATACCCGTACGCGACGCCCCGCTATTAGCGGTTACGGTTACAGCCACGCTTCCGTTGCCGCTGCCGGAAGGTGGACTCAGACTTATCCATGACTGGTTATCGGAGGCCGTCCAGGCAATGTTTGACGTTACAGCGATATTCTGACTTGAGCCGCTGCTGCTATAACTCAGCGAAGCCGGTGACACCGTAAGTTCGGGCGTCGGTCCCCCTGTAAGCGTAAGCGTTCCGAAGTTCGCCGTGCTGGTCCAGTTGTTTCCGTCACCGGTCCACATCAGTTGATTTTCACGGGTTCCGCCATTGTCATCGTCGTTGTTTCCGACATCGAACCCGATCTGCATATTCGCCGATGGCGTAACTCCGATGTTGCTCCACGGTATCGCAAGTTCAACGCTGTAGCCACCGGAGATCGCTGCCGTCGCGTGGAGTACACCCGCCGTGTTGTTGCCACTTGCCCATACCGTTGATGTGTTATATGCCTTTACAATCTGACGATCGTACGCATCATATGACGTGCCCTGGTTGTTGTTTCCATCGATGTACACCTCAAACGAATCGTCTTCCCAGGGTAGCCCGGGTGAATCATTGTACAGACTGCCGTCGAGAATGTTCGCGCCGACGTAGAGGTACGTACTGTTCCAGCGAACGCCAAACTGAACGGTATTATTTGGAGAACCGCTAATGGATTTGGTGACGGCGTTGGTGATGCTCCAGCCACTTTCATTGAGTTGTCCGTTGACGGTGATGGCGGTGCTGGTGTATGCTGCTGTCAGCGGACCACCGGGCGTATTCACCGTTCCGTCGATGATCAGATCATCTTCACTGAGACCCGACTGGCGGTTACCGATGCCAACAGACTCATATTGATTCGTGGCGCCGTACACGTAAAGCCGGAATTCGGTTGCCGTACTAATGTCGGCATGGCCGGATACATTGATTTGCTGAAGCGACAGGTTCATGTTGCCATTCGCGGTGAATGAGCCAATCTGATTACCACTGGTAAATCCGTTCCGGCTTGAGAACAACGCGAAGGTCCGGGTCTGGTTCTGG
The DNA here is from genome assembly GCA_966673785.1 of uncultured bacterium. Classification (GTDB taxonomy): domain Bacteria; phylum Bacteroidota; class Bacteroidia; order Cytophagales; family Cyclobacteriaceae; genus Ohtaekwangia. Next base: position 44 of record CBKWFZ010000560.1, on the reverse strand, counting down.
CTCACCGGACGAATCCTGACTGAGTTGATGCTGACCGTCTTCCC
>CBKWFZ010000559.1:0-3465 GCA_966673785.1 uncultured bacterium | reverse complement strand
GCAGCAACAGCGGCATGCCTTTTCCGTACTCTTCGTAATAGATCTTCGCGCCTTGTATGGTGACATGTTTGCCGTTGTTCGAGCCGTATTCAACCGGCGCCACGGGTCCGGGTTCGCATGCAAATAGCAGGAGTGTTATTGCGGTCAGGAAGCGTGCTGTTCTCATTATATACTCAGGTTTAGTGAAGCACTCATTCCGCCGGATCTCATTCTTGCAACCTTTACTCCCGTTTCTGTCTCCTGATCCGGTAACCTATCCACGCGCCAACACCGACACTCAGTTCGTTGAACGCGTCGAGTTTATAGAACCGAAGGAAACACACGAAATGCTTACGGCCACCCTGCACCTCCCCCATGTACTCAATCTTGCCGTCGTACAAACCCACGCGCACGATGGCCGTCGGATAAAGCGGCACATTAAAGCCCTTGCCAAAGCCGAGCAGTACGCCGGAAAGGTTTCTGTTTCCTGATTCAACATCGTTGAACCTGAGATGACTGTAACCTCCGATTAGTTTGATGTCCCGCGTATTAAAATCGATCTCGACGGAGTTTGCCCGCGCCGTGAGTTCGTCTTCCAACAACAATCAACGGAAACTCCACCGGAAATCGATATCAAAATCGCAGTTCGAGATGTAATGTGCCAGTTCAATCTTAGCCGTTTCGAATTCGTTCTTACCAGGGTCAGTCTGAAAACCGTACTGCCCTCTTACGATACCACCGAACACCCAGGGCGACGCGACTTCGATCTGTCCGCCCAGCGGCGTGTTCACGAATCCGCTGACGGCGGTGACTGTGATGTGCTGGGAATCAAAGAAGTCCTTGTGGCAATCCCATTCTGCTTTGATCAAAAGGGTTTGTCGTCCGTTCAACGGAACCTCCTGGGTCACCATTCCCACGAAAGAAAAAACAAGCGTCGCGTTTGTATCCGCTACGTCAATCGAAAATGTTCCATCGGCCTTGGTCGTAGTTCCGTTGGAAGTGCCTTTTTCAACAACGTTAATGCCGGGTAACAGCGACTCGTCATCACTTGCGATAACAGTCCCGGTAATGGTTACTTGCGCGGCAGCGGTGATCGCTGCGAGTGTCAGGATCAACGATATCGTTACAGGCCGGACCATTTATCTGATTAAAGACTGCTTCTGAAGTAATAATCCGCGAGGGCGAACCCGATCGCATGCGGATTTGCTTCGTTTGTGTTTGTGAGTATAACGATGGAAATGTTATCCTCCGGAAATCGCATATAGACCGATCTGAATCCCGGATTGCCACCGCCGTGCACCACGACCTTATGTCCTTTGTATTCATCCATCGCCCACCCAAAACCGTAGTATTCTTTTGACTCGGCCTTATCCGACATCTTAACGTACGGTTGCCAAAGCTTTTCCCAGTTTTCCTTTTTTACGATGATCTTTTTCTCACGGAGCACATTCTCCCACTTTATCATATCCGAAGAAGTCGAAAGAAATCCGCCACTGGGGCGGATCGCGTACATCGGGTAAGCGTTGATCAATGTGTCATGACGATGCATATATCCGGTGGCACGGTTTGGAATGACACGATGGAAATCTGTCACGTAGCTATTGTTCATACCCGCCGGCACAAACAGGCGATCATGAATGTACTTCTCCCATGGCATACCGCTCACCTGTTTTATGATCTCGGCGAGCATGAAGTAGGCGAGATTACAGTACTGATACTTTTCGCCGGCATTAAAAACAAGTGGCAATCCGTAGGCAGATCTAATGATGTCGATGTCCGGCTGAAGTTTGAAGTTGTCGAACGCCGGGCCTTCACGTTGCAGTCCCGATGTGTGGGACATCAGGTGCCGGATCTGGATCGGTCGCCATGTTTCCGGCGCATCCGTAAAAAACTTGTGGACGGGATCTTCAATATTCAAATTTTCCTCCTCCATCAGTTTCAGGATCGCCGTAGTGAAGAATTGTTTGCTCACGGAGCCGAGCCGGATCACGGTTTCCTCGGTCACAGGTACATTGAGCTCAACGTTGGCTTTGCCGTAGCCTTTATTCGCAACCGGCTTTCCATTCTTTATGACCGCAAGGGAAAGCCCAACGACTTTTTGTTGCTCCATAAGGCGCTTCACGATAAAGTCGGTGCTATCTGTCTGCGCGAGCGCAAGCGATGGCAGGAAAAGAAGGAAGAAAATCTTTTTCATTGTTTCAGGTCCTGGTCATTAAGTTTGGTCGTCGGACAAGCAATAGTTTTTATCGGGAAGCATATGGGTCTGCGCGGCCGGTACTACCTGTAATGATAACGATTTTGTTCGGAATTAAGCCTTGCGGGATTTTAAGGCCTGAACTTCAGCGATTCGATTCAACGGGAGCCGATGCCGCACATCATTCCTGCAGGAAACTACTCGGTCAGCAGCCTGCCCGTGTACTGTATCACAAAATCACGGAGAAACGAATCCACGAACTCTTCAGAGCTCCCCTTCTCCATCAGCTTCGCCTTCATGTCGCGGTACTCCGGCGTTTCCCTGAACGCCTGAAACTGGCGCTCCCGGAACTTCGCGTACTCCTTGTGCCCATACTTCCTCTCCTGCTTCACATCGCCTTTGTCAACTTCAAGCAGAATATAGTTTTCATAGGTCGATCCGTATCCCATGTGAACGTAGTTGACGAGCTTCCCATGAGGAATCACAAGCAGGCCTGATAACCAGTCGATCTTAATTTCTGCCTGATTGGGAAACACCTTTGCACGAACGCTCTTCCAAACCGTATCGAAATCCGTACTGGTGGAGTCCTGGACCTGGATCTCGATATCCTTCAGGAAAAGCTGACCATCGCGTACCTCAAACGTCGCGACGTAACCCCGCCATAATGCGGTTGACATCACGCCGCCACGAGGCTTGCGCTCCGGATGTTTTTCAAAGAAGCTCTCAAGGGGATTGCTGTGAAGGCTGTACTCCTTACCTTGATAGATAATCTTGTCTGGATATTGAGCCGTTGAGAATGCCCGGGTCGTGACAACGAACATAATCAGCATGATCAGTACGTGTGTTTTCATAGCGGTGATTGATGCTACAACGTGATTGCCTCCGAAAGTACAAAAAAGGGTGCGGAAGCGCAATCACGATGTGTAATGATCATTCAGCGGTGAACTGCATCATAGCTAGTCCCATTGGGCGGCCCCCTCGCCACGAAACGTGGACGAGGGCCGGGCTATCCGCTATACTCCTCGTGCCCCCCGCAATCCTCACGCTACTGCGGGGTGCCGCTCCTATCCCTGGCCGGAAATACAGTGTGAGGGTGAGTGTGGAGTGAGGGTATGCTTAAACGTCATCCATACAGATTTCTCGTTTTTATGATTCTCACAGAATGCACAGAAGCACCGAAGAAAGCACAGAAAAAACATAGAATAAGTGATAGCAGCAAAGGGGTCACTGCAAGCTCCGGAGATAATGCGCAACTTCCGTATGTCCGTCTCTTTCGGCGATCGTCAACGCGG
>CBKWFZ010000558.1:0-3468 GCA_966673785.1 uncultured bacterium | reverse complement strand
CATCAGGTTTTTAGCAGCCTCGTTGATGGATTAAGAAGCGCCAATCATGAGGTATTGTCCGATCTTTTATGCGATTGGGTTTCAAACCGACATGAGCGAAGCTGAGTATCAGCGTGAGTCTGGTGCGGGAGGCGAAGCTGTTCTCTCCCTCGACGTCATCATCGAACAACAGAAGATCGGGCAATCCGATTGTATCATTTTCGTTTATCCGGTTTGGTGGAGTGATTGTCCCGCGAAACTGAAAGGATGGTTTGATCGGGTTTTCTGCAAGGGATATGCGTATGGTTATGACGCCAACGGAAACAAACAGGTGCGAATGAAGAAGCAACGGTTGGGCGTGCTGGTGTGTACAGCTGGCTATTCCGCTGAATATCTTGAGGAGATCGGAATTGCTGAAAGTATGCGGAAGGTGATGATGGACGACAGGCTTGGACAACGATTTGCGAAAAAGGAAATGATAATTCTCGGTGGAACGACGGCGATTGATAATGTAAGAGAGCAACATCTGAGAAGGGCACATGAGCTCGGAAAGGGGATTGAAAGCCTGCTGTAGCTGGATAAATGAACCATACCGACGTCAATAAACGATGTGCATAATTCAAATTGAGACCCACGCAGTCTGCACAACGATCATCGCCAATAAAAAACGGGAATCATCAAAAATCCGGTCAAAAGTCTTGACAGGCAGGCCGAGGCGCGCTATCGGCTTTTGTAACTTAGGCCATCTGAAACGTAAACGCGGCTGAGCCTCGTCAAGCGGCATAATCTTTTGATCCGTAAAGTGATAATCTATGGCAAATAAAATATTTGACCCCGGTTATTCGACTTCGATCAATCAGCGTTTCAGGGAAAAACGGTTTAGGTTTTTTCTTTCGTTACTGGATCGCGTAAAATCAGGTGAGACAATTCAGATTCTCGACATTGGTGGTACCGAGGCTTATTGGGAAAGCATGAATTTCACGGAAGACAGCGACGTTATCGTCACGCTGTTAAATCTCGACGTGGTGGAGACGAAGCGAGCTAACTTCGTAAGCGTTAAAGGAGACGCGCGCAACCTGGCACCCTATAAGGACAAACAATTTGATATCGTTTTTTCAAATTCCGTTATCGAGCATCTCTTTTCGTACGGGAATCAGAAAATGATGGCGGATGAGGTTATGCGGGTTGGAAGGTGGTACTATGTGCAGACGCCGAATTACTATTTTCCACTTGAGCCACACTGGTTGTTCCCTTTTTTTCAGTTTTTACCTTTCACGATCCGGGTTTCGCTGACACGAAATTTCAGCCTGGGTCACTATCAAAGGGAACCGCGAAGGGATGACGCCATTAAGAGAGTCTCAGAAGTGAAGCTGCTGACATGCCGGCAAATGCAGAATCTCTTCCCGACAGGGAAGGTGTACAGGGAGCGTTTTCTCGGTTTGACAAAATCGATTACGATGTATCGGTTTCCGGAGAGTTGAGTATTGTGGAGGTTAGTTCGTTCTTCGTTGCGTTCCCTGTGGCGCGCCGTCATGACTGATGCAATTAATGCCCTCGTGCCCCTTTGCGCCTTCGCGCCATTGCGGTGAAAAGACCGCACGTTGAACGATGCACTCAACGACTCAGCTTACGCTGATTAGAGTTGAACGTATCGCACAACTCTCAATTGAGAACCTGTCAATTTGGAATATTCCCGATTCAGCCCGGCGTTTTCCCGGTTCAGACTGATTCCGTTTGCAGCCATCATCCGCAGTGCCGATTTTAGCGTTATCAAAGGCATGGAAATGACAGGAGCGTTTAGAAAGAATGAGGTTTTTCGCTGGTTAGTGATCCTGATCGGTGTTGGCGTGGCATGTCTGGCCGGCTTTAAGGCGACGGCGCAGTCATACGAGGGCATGATCTATGGCAAAGTGATAACAGGGGGGACGACCTACACCGGTCTGATCCGCTGGGATAAGGAAGAAGTGTTGTGGACGGACCTTTTTAACGCCGCCAAAACGGCTGATAACTACAAAGATCTGGTGCCTGAACAAAAGAAGGGCGACGACGATTCATGGCTGGGTTACGACTGGAGTTTCGGCAGTATCTGGGAAGACAAAAGGACGGCACACCAGTTCACGTGTCAGTTCGGTGACATTGCGGTCCTGACGCCGCTGCCCCGGTCGCAAGCCCGGCTTGTCTTCAAAAACGGTGGCAAAATCACCGTTTCCGGCGAGGGCTATAACGACATCGGTGGACGCATACAGATCATCGATGACGAGCTCGGCGTCGTCTCCGTCGACTGGGAAAAAATTGAGAAGATCGAATTCATGCCAACGCCGCCACGCCTGAAAACGGTCTTTGGTACGCCAATCTATGGTACCGTAGAGGGTATGCGCCGGCAAACGTTTACCGGGTTTATCGTGTGGGACAACGACGAGCGACTCTCGACAGACCCGCTTGATGGCACGGGTCCCGACGGCAAAGTCGCGATTCGATTTGGCGACATCATGTCGATCGAAAAAAGCGGCAAAGGAAGTCTGGTAAAGTTGCGTTCGGGCAGGGAAATTCACCTTCATGGCTCCAACGATGTGAATAGTGAAAACAGGGGCGTCTTTGTCGCTGTGCCGAATGTAGGGATCGTCAAGTTGCAGTGGTCGGCATTCCGGCGAGTGACGTTCAGTACACCGGGCCCACCGGCGGAATACCAACACTTCAAATCTCCCGGCATCCTGAGCGGCACGGTTTATCCGATTGAGGGCAGTGAAGTATCGGGTCGTATCATTTTCGACATCGATGAGGCGCTGGATATTGAAATGGTGGAAGGAAAGGATGACGACGTCGAATACATCGTGCCGTTGCGAAATATCCGCCGCATCAAACCCAAGAATTTCGACTACTCAACGGTTGAGCTACGGTCGGGTAATACACTGCTTCTTGGCGGCCAGCGGGATGTTTCATCGCAGAATGGCGGAATCCTCGTATTTCAGAAGGGCACAAAAGAACCGAAGTACGTCGCGTGGAAGAATATCAATGAGATTGTCCTTGACTAAGTCATCGCCACCTGCGGTCAGATCGAGGACGGTTGTCCTGATCATAGTTGCCGTGTTTGCTATTGCAACCACGGCATCCGTCATTGTGTACAATCCGGATTCGGTCTGGTACCTGAGCATCGGATGGCTTGCCGCCGTCGCGCTGATGGTGTGGTGGGGAAACAGGTTGCTGACCCGGATGTTCGACAAACTGTTGCCATGGGACAGGTCCGGGACATTGCGTTTCTTTGTTCAGCTCGTTGCAGGTCTGACGTACCTGTTGTTATTGGTGAACGTCACGTACATCATGCTCAGAATATTCCTTACCCCCGCGCCGCCATCGCATGAGCAAATTATCGTGATGAATGTGTGGGGTGCGTTTATTTTTATTCCAGGCTATTCGATCTACTTCAGCCTTCACTTCCTGCGTCACTGGAGGAAGTCGGAACTCGAAGTTGAACGTTACCAGAAGGAGCAC
>CBKWFZ010000557.1:0-3469 GCA_966673785.1 uncultured bacterium | reverse complement strand
CATCAAAGGATCAACGACCTGCCCATCCGCTAACTCCAGTCTTTGAATGATCAAAAAAGCAGTTTCAAGTTCAAATGCCGATCCCAGAGACGTGCTTAAATAGTTTCTGTAATCCTTCTTGCTGCTCTTTGCACTACCTTCGGCAATATTGAGCACGATCGAAACAGCTGCGCGCGTTGCCTGGGTTCTAAGCCCGGATCGCTCGTTCTCCGGGAGCATCGCGGCGACCCTATAAACGCTCTCGACTAAGTCCATTCCCCTCTGCCATATCAATAACTTCTTAAAATCCCTCATGACAGATCAATTGGTTGTTGTTTTTTTTTAAATGGGACTCAGCACCCGGTAGCCAGTAACCAGTAGCCAGTAGCCAGTAGCTCTCTTTCGCTATTCCTGCAGGTACTTTTCCGCCAGCTTCGACAACTCACCCGGATCCTGAATGACATACTTCTCGTAAATGGAGGGATTCCAGACCTCAACTTTGTTCCCCGTGCCAACCAGGATAACGTCTTTATCCAGTTGTGCATAAGCCAGCATGTTCTTTGGAATAACGAAACGTCCCATGTTATCCAATTCAACAGTTGCTGTACCCGAAAAGAAATTCCGCTGGAGCTTACGGAACTCTTCGTTGAACTCGTTCAATGCCGAAATCTTCGAGAATACTTTCTTGAACTCCACCATTGGATAAATAATCAGGCATTGCTCAAATCCGCGACGGATCACAAGCTCATTGCTGCCTTCCGGCAACTGAGCCTTGATCCGCGAAGGCAACACGAGTCTGCCCTTTGCGTCAAGCTTGCTTTCATATTCGCTGGTGAAGAAAGTCATTAGACGTAGTGGTTGTCTTTTTCTCCTAAACAAACATATAGAATTTCATTCCACTTTCCACCACTTTGAACCACTTTTTTACCCCAACCCCCAAAAAATTCTTCAAAAGCCCTGTTTTCCGGCTTCGGTGGATCGGATTACCTGACGGTTAACAACGCCCGCGCTACTCCCTGACCGCGATTATCAGGTCAAAAACAAGCTCTTTGAATGACGGGTGGAGGAAAGTGGAATGAATTAAAGTACTACAATCCGGCAATGATTGATTCAGTGTGTTCGCCCAGGTGTGGTGGTGGCAGTATGGTCAGGGCTCCGTCCGGGTCGTTGCCGAGGTAAGACCTCACCCCATAAACAGAACCCTGCTTCAGGACAAGCTGATGTGCCTTCTCATCCCTGAAAACATCCGCGACATTACGGACCAGGCCCGCCGGGATCTGACGCTGATTCAAGGCCGCCACCAGATGATCCGCGCTGTGAGCCGCGATCGCTGCTTCGAGTATGACGCGCAGTGATTCCCTGTTTGCAACCCGCACCGGATTCGTTGCGTAGAGGGCGTGTTTCGGAAGGTCGCTGAGTTGCAATATCTCGCACAAGTCGCTGAACTGGCGGTCATTGCCGACGGCGAGAATGAGTTCGTATCCATCAGACGTGGTGAATACGTCGCCGTACGGAGCGATATTGGGATGCGCCGAACCTTCCTTTTGCGGCAGGTGGCCCGCCATTAGCCAGTTCGTTGCCTGATTGACAAGCGATGAAACTCCTGCGTGAAGCAAGGAGATATCTATAAGCTTCCCTTTGCCCGTTTTCATTCGTTCGATGAGTGCCAATAGGATCGCTTCTTTCAAGTGATGGCCGGCAAGGACATCAATCAGCGCAACCGGCATCTTTAGTGAACTTCGTCCGGGCTCCCCGTTCATGGACATAAATCCGGCCTCAGCCTGAATTACAGCATCGTAGCCAGTCCGTTTTTCATCAGCGCCATAGCCTGTGATCTGACCATAAATCAGGTTTTCGCGAAGGGATGACAGCGTGTTATAATCCATCGCGAGTTTTTCGGCGTCACCCGGCTTGAAGCTCGTGATCACCACATCGGCACCGCTTACAAGTTTATGACATATCGCCCGGTCCCCGGATTTTGTCAAATCGAGCGCGACTGAGCGTTTACCCCAGTTTACAGCACAAAAATAGGCGGATCGATCGTCTCCGGCTTCGTTCTTCGTTCTCCAGCTGCGGGTCACATCACCGCCGGTTCGCGGATTCTCTATTTTGATAACATCGGCGCCCAATTCAGCCAGAAACTGGCCAACGCTTGGTCCGGCCAATACCGACGCGAGTTCGATCACTTTCAGGTCATTAAGCATCTCGTTTTTTGGAAATCAGCCGTAATTCTAAATCATTTCCTGCATTTTTGTGTTTTCAGACCAATACAAAAGAAGATTGATGTTCCGATTGTACTGTCTGGGGGTATTGTCACTGTTGTTGTCAGGATGTTCCTCCACCTCAAAGCCGGAAAGCGCTGAGCTGCAAACCGGCATCTGGCGGGCAACGCTCAGTTACGACGAAGCTACCCTGCCCTTCAACTTTCAGGTTGAAAAAGACTCTTCCGGAGGGTATGATGTCATCATCATGAATGCCCGCGAACGCCTGCTGCTTGACGAGGTATTTATTGATGGTGATTCGGTCAACATCCCGCTTCACATTTTTGATGCTTCCATAAGGACTGTCCGACACGGGGACAGCCTAAAAGGTATTTTCATAAAGCACTACGACGCGGCAAATGAAATTCCGTTCGTCGCGGTACATGGTCAGGATTTTCGCTTTCGTGGAAAGGAGACAGTTGCACCCGTCAGCGATTTTTCAGGCAAATACCGGGTACAGTTCTACAGCCCAAAAGATACAACGCACGCGATAGGCGTCTTTCTGCAGAAGGATGACAGCGTTACCGGAACATTCCTGACGGCGACCGGAGACTACCGGTACCTCCAGGGTAACGTCATCAATGACACCATGCACCTTAGTGCTTTCGATGGTAATCATGCCTACCTTTTTGAAGCGGTCTTCTCGGCAACGGATCACCTGAATGGTGTGTTTTATACCGGCAAGCATTCAAAAAAGACCTGGACTGCCATAAAAGACGATGCGGCGGCGCTTCCCGATGCGGAATCGATCACATTCCTAAAACCTGGATACGACCGGATCGCGTTCACATTTCCTGATCCCAATGGCAAACCGGTATCGCTTGATGATCCGCAGTACAGGAATAAAGTCCTGATATTACAGATATTCGGAACCTGGTGCCCGAATTGTATGGATGAGACGAGATTTCTGAGTTCCTGGTACAACGATAATCGCCACCGCGGCGTCGAAATAATCGGACTGGCCTATGAACGCCATGACGACTTCAAGTATGCCAGTGACAGGGTGAAACGCATGATCCGGAAACTCAACGTTCCTTACGATTTCGTGATAGCCGGAACCAATGACAAGCTGAAGGCGTCGGAAAGTCTGCCCATGCTGAACAGAATTGTTTCGTTCCCGACAACGATCTTTATCGCACGTGACGGCACTGTGAAGAAAATTCATACAGGGTTCAGCGGACCCGGCACCGGGGAGTATTATGAAGAGTTCGTCCGTGAATTCAATACCA
>CBKWFZ010000556.1:0-3474 GCA_966673785.1 uncultured bacterium | reverse complement strand
AATTAATATGGTATTCCCTGCGAAACCCCGCGACTCTGTGTCTCCGTGTTGGTGTATTCTAACCATTGCAGATTGAACGAACTGCATAAGTTACCGCAATCGCCTTTAGTAAAGTGATACATACTTGAAACCTGAAACTCCTGAAACTTGAAACTCCTCAAAATCATGCTGCGGCCGCATCTTCTTGCAATTTCGCCCATTTCTTCTTAAATCGTGATATAAGCACCCCCTTCCATGACCCGAATTATCCTTGCCGACGATCACAGAATGTTTATTGACGGCCTGCGTTCCATGCTCGAAGAAGTGGATGGTTTCCAAGTGGTCGGTGAGGCAACGAACGGAAATGAAGCAATTGAAGTTTGTGCCGCCCGCGAGGCCGACGTAGTCATAATGGATATCAGTATGCCGGACATTGATGGTATCGAGGCCACAAAAGCGATACTGAAGGTCAATCCTGCAATCAAGGTTCTGGGACTTTCCATGCACAACGACCGCAATTTTATATCTGACCTCCTGGGCAGCGGTGCCCGCGGCTACATTCTTAAAAATACGGGCAAGGAAGAACTGGTTAACGCCATTCGCTCCGTTGAGGGGGGCGAATCCTATCTCAGCAAGGAAGTGGCCTCTGTTCTGCTCAACTCCTTCATGAAGAAAGAGGCGCGGGAACCGCTGATGGAGAAGCTTTCGGACCGCGAGGCCGAGGTGCTGGAATGTATTGCCAAAGGGTTGACCACCCAGGAAATCGCGCACCAGCTTTTTATCAGCAAAAATACCGTCGAAACCCACCGCAAGAACCTGCTTTATAAACTTTCTGCCAGAAATACCGCTGAACTAATAACCAACGCCTACAAGAAGGGGCTAATTCAGTGATTCTTCCAAATCCCTGAATTCAGGGAGGGTAATGCATTAATCTCTGTTCAAATTTGTGAAACGCGGTCTTGTTTCGTCCGCGTGCAAGTATGTTCAATTGAAAAAATCCCCTTCAAAGAAAATGATATTGGTTGCCGACAGCGGATCTTCAAAAACGGAATGGAGAATTATCGATGATGAGGGAAAAACGGATGTGACGATTTCCAGTGAAGGTTTGAATCCTTATTTCCTCACGCAGGACGAGATCGCGGAAATCATCCGCCTCAAAGTGCGCCCACTCGTTACAAAACGTCTCGACAATATTTACTTCTACGGCGCAGGCTGTGGTCTGCCGGCCAAAGCGAAGCAGATCAAAGACGCGATCGATTCAGTCATTCCCACACGCAATGGCGCGACAGTCACCGGCGACACGCTGGCCGCCGCCCGAAGCGTACTTCAAAATCAACCTGGCATCTGCTGTATTCTTGGGACCGGTTCAAACGGTTTTGTGTACGATGGCCAGGAGATCACCGCGACGGTACCGTCCCTGGGATATCTCTTTTCAGACTGGGGCAGCGGCACCGTGCTTGGCAAGGATTTTCTTGCACTCGTGTTGCGGGAAGAACTCCCGGAAAAGATCCGAACAGATTTCGATCACACTTTCGGCTTGAGCCGGATGGAAATTCTCCAGAATGTATATAACCGGCCTCTCGCAAACCGGTTCATGGCATCGTTCACACCATTTATTTTCAAATACTCTGAGCAGGAGGAAATACGCGCACTGATCCTCGAAAACTTCCGGCAGTTCTTCCGCTACTACGTGCTTGCATTCCCTGAGTTTCGCACTTTCGGGACGGTTAGCGTTGTTGGATCAATCGGTCATCACTTTAAAAAATACCTTCTCGAGGTCGCTACCGAAATGAACATCGGTATTGATAAGGTAGTGAAGAATCCGATGGATGGCCTGATCCGCTATCATGCCTATATGGCTGCTCAGAAGACGTTGTCAGCCTGAACGAAACCTGAATGTTATGAATCTTTTTTTCGCTCGGCTTCGTGTCCTGTTGCTTTTTATGCTGGCTACAACGCCGGCGTTCACGCAATCAAAACCACCGAAACGTGAATTACGCGCGGCCTGGATCGCGACTGTCGTAAATATCGACTGGCCCTCGCGCAAAGGGCTTTCGTCTTTTGAGCAACGCGCCGAATTTGTGGCACTGCTCGACAAACTTCATGCGGTTGGAATGAACGCCGTGATCGTTCAGGTGAGGCCGACCGCGGATGCGTTTTATCCTTCGGCGACCGCTCCGTGGTCGGAATATCTTTCCGGCACGCAGGGGAAGCACCCGGAACCGTGGTACGATCCGTTGAGCTTTATGATCGATGAAGCGCGAAAACGCAATATGGAATTCCATGCGTGGTTCAATCCCTATCGTATCAGCATGAACGCCGCTTTCGATCCGGCGCAAGGGCATCCCTTCTGCGAACACCCTGAATGGTTTGTCACGTATGGAGGAAAATGGTATTTCGATCCGGGGCATCCCGATGGCCGCGCCTTTGTGCTCGACGCGATCATGGAAACAGTCCGGCGCTATGACATTGACGCCGTTCATTTTGACGACTACTTTTATCCCTATCGCATCGCCGGAGAGGAATTTCCCGATGACAGCACGTTTATGGCATACGGCGCCGCATATCCGTCCCGTGATGACTGGCGACGTTCTAACGTCGATGCATTCGTCGAACAGCTTGCCGGCAGAATTGCTGCTGAAAAGCCCTATGTCAAATTCGGCATCAGTCCTTTCGGCGTATGGCGTAACCGTGACAAGGATCCGCGCGGCTCGTTGACGCAGGCCGGCCAGACAAACTTTGACGATCTGTACGCCGACGTTCTCAAGTGGCTTGAGCGCGGCTGGATTGATTATGTTACGCCGCAGATCTATTGGCATATCGGGTTCGAAAAAGCCGAGTACAAGACATTAGTCGACTGGTGGGCGGCTAATTCCTACGGGCGTCATGTCTACATCGGTCAAGGAATCTACCGCGTCGGACAAAAGGGCTGGGAAAAACCGAATGAAATTATCGATCAGATCGCCTATAACCGGAACACGCCTCAGGTTTCCGGTAGCATGTTCTTCAGTGCGAAGGTTTTTTCGTCGGACAAGCTGAATGTTAACCGGCGGATCGATAGCCTTTACGATGCGAAGGCGCTGATTCCTGTGATGTCATGGAAGGCGGCAGTTCCCGTTCCGGCGCCGCAACCCGAAGTTGCGCAAGGTTCACCACGGTCGGGTATTGATATCCGGTGGAAGGATGAGTATTCCTCGCCGAGCACGTATTACGTCATCTACCGTTATGACGAAGGCGCGGTCACCGATCATGATGATTCGCGCGCGATAGTCGCGATTGTTCCGCGAAGTAACGACGTTGTCCAGCAATGGACGGACATGAACGTAGCAAAACGGAAACGCTACACCTACCTGATCACCGGGGTCGACCGCCTGCACAATGAAAGCCTGCCGGGAAAATACCTTGTAATCCGTACCAAGGGCAAGAAGAGAACTGTGTCTTCAGACAGCACCCCTGCGAGTGGCGCAGACTGAGTGTCAGCGTGAGGAAAGGATT
>CBKWFZ010000555.1:0-3477 GCA_966673785.1 uncultured bacterium | reverse complement strand
AGAAGTCTGGGAAAGTCTCAAGTTTTCGCCGGAAGCTCAGCGGATCAAATTCGAGATTGCTATTCCGGATGAGATTACAATTTCGTCGGATAAAAACAGACTTAAAGTCATTATTTCCAATCTGATAGCAAACGCCATTCGTTATCACGACGACAAAAAGGAAAACCAGTTCATACGCCTCAAGGCCGAGGTTCGTGACAAGGTGTTTTACCTGTCGGTGGAGGACAATGGACAGGGGATCGCCCGTGAGTATCACAACCGGATCTTCGAAATGTTTTACCGGGCGAATGAACGGTCAAAAGGTTCCGGACTGGGGCTTTACATTGTAAAAGAGGCCTTAGCCAAGTTGTCGGGTTCAATTCACCTTGACTCTGTCCCGGGCATTGGTTCGACGTTCACGATCCGCCTCCCAAACCGCCAGGCGCTCCCGGTGCCTAACGATCATTAAGGACCGCATACCGCAAAAAATTTCCCCGGAAAGGCCCCGGAGAAACCGCGAGTATTATCTTTGCCGTCTATGGCGATCCAGGAAGACAACCTTTTGAAAAACATTATCTCCCATGCCAAAGAGTATGGGTTCATTTTTCCCTCCAGCGAAATTTATGACGGACTGAGCGCCGTTTACGACTATGGCCAGAATGGCGCTGAACTGAAAAACAATATCAAGGATTACTGGTGGAAGTTCATGACCCTCCTCCACGACAACATCGTCGGGATTGACGCTGCCATTTTTATGCATCCGACAACCTGGAAGGCGTCCGGACACGTGGATGCGTTCAACGACCCGATGATCGATAACCGGGACTCCAAGAAGCGGTACCGCGCGGACGTACTCATCGAGGACGCTATCGCGAAGATGGAGGAAAAGATCAACAAGGAAGTCGAGAAGGCGGCTAAACGATTCGGCGAAACTTTCGACCGTACGATGTTTCTCGATACCAACCCGCGGGTTCAGGAATACAAACAAAAGATCGACGCCACCAATGCGCGGCTGAAGGACGCGATGGGTTCCGGAAACATGACGGCGATGAAACAACTCATCGAAGACCTGGAAATCGCCGATCCGATTTCGGGTACGCGCAACTGGACCGATGTACGCCAGTTCAACCTGATGTTTTCGACTGAAATCGGATCGCTTGCCGACGAGGCGAACAAGATTTACCTCAGACCCGAAACAGCTCAGGGAATATTCGTCAATTTTCTTAATGTCCAGAAAACCGGCCGGATGAAAATTCCGTTCGGCATCGCGCAGATTGGAAAAGCGTTCCGAAACGAGATTGTGGCAAGACAATTCATTTTCCGGATGCGTGAATTTGAACAAATGGAAATGCAGTTCTTCATCAAGCCGGGCGAAGAGATGAAGTGGTATGAATACTGGAAGGAAAAACGGATGCGCTGGCATAAGGCACTCGGACTGGGAGAAAACAACTATCGTTTTCACGACCACCTGAACCTGGCCCATTATGCGAACGCCGCATGTGATATTCAGTTCAACTTTCCGATGGGATTCAAGGAACTGGAAGGTATTCACTCCCGCACCGATTTCGACCTCAAGAACCACGAGAAGTATTCAGGAAAGAAACTTCAGTATTTCGATCCGGAAGATAATCAAAGCTATATCCCTTACGTTGTTGAGACCTCTATCGGACTTGACCGCTGCTTTCTGGCGGTTTTGTCAACTTCTTACCGCGAAGAGAAACTTGACGACGGTACCGAACGCGTCGTCCTGCGTATACCCGCCCCGCTGGCGCCGAACAAGGTTGCCATACTTCCGCTGGTGAAAAAAGACGGGCTTCCGGAAAAAGCCGAAGCCATCGTTGATGAGCTTAAATACGACCTCCGCTGCTTTTACGAAGACAAAGACGCAATTGGGCGCCGGTACAGACGTCAGGATGCCATTGGCACACCGTATTGCGTTACGGTCGACCACCAGACGCTCCAAGACGATACCGTCACCGTTCGCGAACGTGACACGATGAAACAGGAGCGGATCCGTATCGCAGACCTGCGGTCGAAGCTGGTTGAGGCCTGCTCGATCAATGGTATACTCAGGAAGATCTGAGCACACTATGTTTCCGCTTATAGCCGTTGTCGCCATTACACTGGTCTTGATGTACCTGAACCATGCGAAGCTCAGGTCAATTCTCCATGAGGCAAGCTATCAGGCGGGACCCATAAAACGTCGTGTGCTCCCGATACCCCGCAGGTTCCGCCAGATACTGCTCAAGTACTTTCCATTCTACGGCAAGCTGTCCTCAGAACAACGAAAGGTGTTCGAGAAAAAGATCATGAAGTTCATCTACGGGAAGCGATTTATTCCACGTGGCGTACCGGAAGTTACTGTTGAAGCCAGAGTCCTGATTTCAGCGTCGGCGGTACAGCTCACATTCGGCCTGCCAGACATCTCATTCGCTCACTTTGACAAAATACTCGTTTACCCGAACGACTACTACTCATCGATTACGAAACGCTATCACAAGGGCGAAGTAAATCCACGTTTCGGAATCATCGTTATCTCCTGGCAAAGCTTCATTGACGGATACATTAACAATACCGACAGCTTCAACCTGGGGCTTCACGAGATGGCGCACGCGCTGCGCCTCGAGAACATCATACGCAATGAAGAATATCACTTCTTTGATGAATCGTTACTGGAACGATTTGACCAGTTTGCGCACGACTTCTGCCGTGATCCCACCGCGATGGCGACAGGGATGATACGGCCCTACGCCTGTACGAACACGCATGAGTTCTTCAGTGTGACCGTGGAAAATTTCTTCGAACGACCCCACGCGCTAAAACAGGATATACCGGAATTATATGACCTTATGGTCCGTCTGCTCAATCAGGATCCGGCCAGACTGCATGCAGCCTGAAACACTCCACCGACTAACAATTTAAACAGAGATGCATACCGTTTTAAACAAGAATGTGTTCCTGGTCAAAGAACACATCGGACTTTTTAAGGCCGCTAACAGCTTCGACGTCTTCGACCCTGAAACCAAAGAAGTAATCATCAACTGTCGTGAGGAGAATTTAGGCTTCTTCACGAAAATGCTGAGGTTTACGGACTATAAGCGCATGACCCCGTTTAATATCGACATCCGAACAAAGACGGGCGAAAAGCTCCTTTCAGTACGACGCGGGGTTTCATTTTTCCTGTCAAATGTTGAAGTTCACGACGAACAGGGAATGGTAATCGGAAAGTTCAAACAGAAGTTCTTTTCAATAGGTGGAAAATTTGAGGTACTCGATGCCACAGGCAGATCATTATGCATGCTGAAAGGTAAATGGACAAGCTGGGATTTCAGATTTGTTTCCGCCGATAACAAGGAATTCGCTATGGTGACTAAAAAGTGGGCGGGGCTTGGGAAAGAAATGTTTACGTCAGCCGACAACTACGTGCTTTCAATCAGTAATGAGGTACCTGAAAACCACCCCATCCGCAAGCTGATCCTCGCAGCGGTAATGTGTATC
>CBKWFZ010000554.1:0-3485 GCA_966673785.1 uncultured bacterium | reverse complement strand
AAACTCGGCGCTCTTCCCTTTGTCAATGAACAGCACGTGGCAATTGGTCACTTCCGACGCTGAACTGAATTTCTTTATCACGTAAGTTTTCGATCCTCTTGACTTCCCGGAATACCATCCGTTAAGCGTGTTGTACACATCCGTGTTACCGATTACTCCAATTACAAATTCCCCTCCATCGTTATGGTCGGGCCACTGCACGTACTTTGTGAAGTTGAAAAGCATCATCGAGTACACTTCGTGAATTGGTCGTTCCTGTGCGGAAACCGTAGAACTCGCTGATATTGCAAAAATTGCCAGGATTGCGAGTAGTTTGATTTTCTTCATAATGAGATACAGGTTTTTGCTGTTTGCTGGAACAAAAATAGGTTCTGCAATCATCGTGCAAGAACCTATTCAGCGTTCAAACATGTGGGCGTAAGGTTTTGGGATATCCTTACAACAAAAACCCTTATAAACCCGGTCTTATTTTATGTACCGGAAATCATGGCCTGGCTTGAGTTGTAACAAAAACTCGTAAATCAGGCTAATAACGGCCTCCACGTCGTCTTTATGCACCATTTCGACGGTGGTGTGCATATACTTTAAAGGCAGTGAAATCAGGGCGGAAGCCACCCCTTCTGCCGAGTAAGCAAATGAGTCAGTATCCGTTCCTGTCGACCTCGATACGGCCTGACGCTGGAAGGGGATTTTCCGTTTTTGGGCCGTCTCGATTACCATTTTGAGAACGTTATTCTGGACGGCGGGCCCATAGCAAAGAACAGGTCCGTTTCCGGCCTTTAAATTTCCACTGTCCTTCTTGTTATACATTGGCGACTGTGTGTCGTGTGTCACATCTGTACATAGCGCAAGGTCAGGCTTCAGACGTCTTGAAATCATTTCCGCGCCCCGCAAGCCAATTTCTTCCTGGACGGCATTCACGACATACAGGCAAAAGGGAAGCTTCTTTTTATTTTCCGCAAGCCGGCGTGTTACTTCAGCAATCATAAATCCGCCCATACGGTTGTCCAGCGCCCTTCCCACGAGCCAGTTCTTATTCATTTCAAACAGCTCGTCTTCGAAGGTGATGACGCAGCCGACATGGATACCCATCGCCTCGACTTCCTTTCTTGATTCAGCTCCCACATCTATGAATATATTCTTCAGCGACGGCGCTTCCTCCTTACCAGGTTCGCGAACGTGTATTGCGGGCCATCCGAAGACTCCCTTCACTATGCCGTTCTCGGTAAAGATGTTTACCCTTTTTGACGGCGCGATCTGGTGGTCAGACCCGCCGTTCCTGCGCACATAGATGTAGCCATCCTCGGTGATGTAATTAACAAACCAGGAAATCTCATCGGCATGTGCCTCGATAACGACTTTATATGCTCCTTTGGGGTTGACAACTCCGACAACCGTACCATATACGTCGGTAATGTATTCACTGATGTACGGCTTCAGGTAGTCAAGCCATATCTGCTGTCCCGAAGACTCAAAACCAGTCGGAGACGCGTTATTCAGATACTCGTAGAGAAATTGTTTGCTTTTCTTGTCCATAAAAAAGTTTCGTAGATTAAATAGATCAGTTTTATAATGGAATGTTGCCGTGCTTTTTCCGCGGCAATGTGGCGACTTTGTTTTCGAGCATCTCAAATGCGCGAATCAACTTGGCTCTTGTTTCTTCCGGGAAGATCACCTCGTCGATGTATCCGCGGTGTGCCGCCCTGTAGGGATTGGCAAACTTCGTCGTGTATTCGTCGACTTTCTCCTGAAGCTTCTTTTCCGGAGACGCGGCTTCGGCAATTTCCTTTTTAAATATAATCTCAGCAGCCCCTTTCGCGCCCATCACGGCGATCTCAGCGGTTGGCCATGCGAAGTTGATATCGGCCCCGATATGTTTTGAGTTCATCACGTCGTAGGCGCCACCGTACGCCTTCCGTGTGATCACAGTTATCCGTGGTACAGTAGCCTCGGAGAACGCATACAGCAACTTGGCCCCGTTGGTAATGATTGCACGCCATTCCTGATCCGTACCGGGGAGAAAACCTGGCACATCCTCAAAAACCAGTAAGGGAATGTTAAAACAGTCGCAGAATCGAACAAACCTCGCTCCTTTAACGCTGGCGTCAATATCAAGTACACCGGCAAGCGCTGCAGGTTGATTACCTACAATGCCAATGCTTCTTCCCGCAAGGCGTCCGAATCCAACGACAATATTCTCGGCAAAATTCTGGTGTACTTCAAAGAAGCTGTCTTCATCAAGCACGCCGTTTACAACCTCGCGCATGTCGTAAGGATGATTGGGATTGGCCGGAACAATCTGATTCAGCTTAGGACGTCGTTCATCACCGGGCGTATAGGGTTCGCGTGGCGACTCCTCTTCGCAGTTCTGGGGAATGTAACTAAGTAGCTTCTTGATGTTAAGTATGCACTCCAGTTCGTTTGCACAGGCGAAGTGCGTAACACCGCTTTTCGTACTATGGGTTATTGCGCCGCCGAGTTCCTCTGCAGTTACATTCTCATGCGTAACCGTCTTTACGACATTCGGACCCGTCACGAACATAAAAGACGTGTTCTCCACCATGAGAATGAAGTCTGTGATGGCAGGAGAATAGACCGCTCCCCCCGCGCATGGTCCCATAACAGCTGAAATCTGAGGGATAACGCCTGATGCCAGGGTATTGCGGTAGAAAATATCTGCGTATCCGCCAAGCGACACGACGCCTTCCTGAATTCGGGCTCCGCCACTGTCATTAAGCCCGATCACGGGAGCGCCGTTCTTCATGGCAAGATCCATGATCTTGACGATCTTCTCTGCATGCGTCTCGGATAGGGATCCGCCAAAAACGGTGAAGTCCTGAGAGAACACATAAACAAGCCGGCCGCGGATCGTTCCGTATCCGGTGACCACGCCGTCGCCGAGGTAGTACTCCTTGTCCAGTCCGAAGTCCTTGCTGCGATGCATCACAAACTTGCCCAGTTCCTGAAACGAATCTTCGTCAAGCAATAAGTGAATGCGTTCGCGTGCGGTAAGCTTTCCTTTCGCATGCTGTTGTTCAATCCGCTTTTGTCCTCCACCGAGCTCTGCCTCTTCGTTCTTTCGTTGGAGTTCCCTGAACTTTTCGTCCAGCGCATTACCATTACCAGAAATATCCGACATACCATTAAATTTCCGGCTAAATATAAGTATCTCAACCGATTTTAGCGGGAAAAGCAACGCACCAATTAAGGGCTGAAAATACCCTGTAATTTGTATCTTCACGGCTTTTATGAATTCCCGTATAGCAATAGTGGACATGGGTACCAATACTTTCCATCTGCTGCTGGCTGAAACCCATGAAGACGGATCAAGAATCATCCATAGGGACCGGCTGGCCGTAAAGATTGGGAAGGGCGGAATAAACCAGGGTCGCATTACTGAGCCAGCCATGAACCGTGCGCTTGTGGCTATGCAAAGTTTCAGGAATACGATTGATCAACATGGCATCAGCGAGATCTACGCATTT
>CBKWFZ010000553.1:0-3490 GCA_966673785.1 uncultured bacterium | reverse complement strand
GCCGTTAGTTGCCATATTGATATTCCCAACGGACGTATTGCATCGGTCATCATTTGCTGATGTCCGACGGAAACATACAGACGGTTCGTGTGATCACCGGCTTCCGGTACGGGGAACAACGTGGTGATTGGGCGGCTTTGCACGATATAGAATGCGCCGTCGGCAAGACACCATTCAATGTCCTGAGGATGCCCGAAATGGGCTTCTATCATTCTTCCGATGCGATCGAGCTGTAATACATCCTGATCCGTGAGTGCCTGCTTCAGCTGAATGTCAGCGTTCACATCAAGCGTTTCTGTGCCACCACCCGCAGCGGCGGATATGGCAACCGTTTTGTTTCCGATTTTCCGGTCGATGATTGCTCCGTTGCGAACCTTGTACGTGTCGGGATTGACGAGCCCCGACACGAGCGCTTCGCCCAGTCCGAACGTTGCATCAATGGATAATACCTTGCGGTTTGATGAAACCGGATCAGCGGTGAACATTACTCCGGCGGCGGTTGGAACGATCATACGCTGAACAATTACCGCGGCGCGGACATGCCGGTGGTCAATGCCATTCTTGATTCGGTAAATAACTGCGCGTTCCGTGTAGAGCGATGCCCAGCATTTCCTGATATGTTCCACAATCGCATCCTTGCCTGCGATGTTCAGATACGTATCGTATTGTCCTGCGAACGATGCCGTGGGAAGGTCTTCCGCTGTAGCGCTGGAGCGCACTGCGTAGGGGATATCTTTCCCAAGTGTCGCGAGATAGCGGTCAATGTGCGACGAGATGACTTCAGGTATCAGGGTATGTCTGATAGCATCCCGGATTTGTCCGCTGATTTCAGCGATCTCTTCGCCTTCGCTTGCTTTCAATCGTGATAGCTGGTCGATCAGCTTTAAAATTTCCGGCGACGCACGAACAAGATGATTAAACACCTTTGCGGAGATACAAAATCCGTCCGGGACTTTTATTCCGGGAATCTTTGTCAGCTCCCCAAGGTTTGCTGCCTTTCCGCCGGCGAAGTTAAGACTTGTTTTGTCGAGGTCTTTAAGGCCGAATACAAGGTTTCTACTGTCAATTGGTTGTTGCTTATCAATCATTTACCGTTGATTTTGAGTGTGGTCTCGTTCATTATTGTTATCGCCTGCTGAAAGTAGGCCTCGATAGCCTTCATTTCGTTTTTGGAGAATGATTTGAAGAGGGTATCCGATTTGCTTCTGAAATCTCTGTACAGCGGTTCCATGAGCGCCATGATGTTTTTGACATTAGGTTCGATCATGACCTTGCGCCTGTCGTTGTCGTCAAAACGTCTCTTTACAAGTTTCTTTTTTTCGAACCGGTCTATAAGTCCTGTAACTGCGCCGGTTGTCAGGCCGGAAAGCGTTGCCAGTTCGCCCGCTGTCATTTGGCCTTTTTCGATCAGAAAGCCGAGGTATTTATGGTCGGTTCCGGAGAGACCAGCCTTGCGTGCTATTGCCTCGTGCATCTGGACGGTGGTGTAGGAGTAGAGCTGATGGAGTTTTCGGAGGTCTTTGGCGCTCGGATCTGGCATATATGTCTTGTTGTCTAAATATCTTAGTAACAAAGATAAATAAACTGAAGACCGGAGCAAATTTTTTTGATAAGTCGAAAGCGTTCGGAAGCTTAATGTCTCGCTGTCCTATTCGCGGGTCCATTTTGACCGCAAGGGTGCTAAAGACGCTAAGGAACGCGAGGCATTGAAAATCAGGTTACCCATCCAGGTGTGTCACATAGCCGGTGATGATGGAATCGAAACACGTACGGTAGGGTCTGCTTGCTTCTGATCGCGGATTGTTCGCGAAGCCTAAATGTTTAAGTTGATCCAAGCGTCCCAGGCAACTAGCCTTTTTCGTCGCAAAGACTTTTGGTTGCATTAGGCGCCGGAAAGGCTGGCCCTGGGATCGCCATGACATTTACTGTCTTCATGGTTTGTTGTCAGGTCTGTTGCGCTCGTTTCAAGCCACCGTGTGGGTGTGTTAACGTGCACAGTGTGCATGTGTGCGCACACAATTTGTTATTTTCCTTTGGAGTTTTCCGTTCGTCTGATAGATTTACTTCTGAATCTTAACCCAACCAATGATCACGACACGGAAATCACGAACCGTCCCGACTTTCTTAAAAGACATCCGAATGGTTAGCGCAGCCTGCCGGATGAGGACACTTCAGCGCATCAACATGCTCCAAGACGCCCGTGAACGCACCTTCGCGGGTGCATAACTCTAACACCAATCCAAAACATTTAATGAAACATTCTTTACATCTACTTCTTGTCCTATTGCTGACAAGTACCGCTGTTTTCGCACAAACAGTGTCGGGTAAAGTTACCAGCAGCTCCGATGGACAGCCCCTTCCGGGCGTGTCAGTCCTTGTAAAAGGAACAACAACAGGTACGTCAACAGATTCCGATGGAAACTTCACGTTGAAAGCCAATCCTGATCAAACGCTTGTCCTGTCTTTTATAGGCTTTGCCAGCAAGGAAGTCGCCGTTGGCAGCGCCTCCTTCCTGAACATTTCGCTTGACGAGGAAGCAAATCAGCTCGGCGAAGTCGTGATTACTGCGCTTGGCATCGCCCGTGAGAAGAAGGAGTTGGGTTACGCTGTACAAGACGTCTCCGGCGATCGCCTCACCGAAGCGCGGGATGTCAACGTGGCCAATGCGCTCGCCGGAAAAGTTGCCGGTGTGCAGATCAAGCAGAATGCTACCGGTGTCGGCGGTTCGACGCGTATTACGATCCGCGGCAACAACACGATCTCAGGTGCCAATCAGCCCTTGATCGTCGTCGATGGCATTCCGATGAGTAACTTCGCCAGTTCCCCTGATGATTATTGGGGCAACAGTGCCATCGACAAAGGCTCCGGACTTGGTGATATCGCTCCCGACGCAATCGCCAGTATCTCCGTACTAAAGGGTCCCGCCGCCTCGGCGCTTTACGGAAGCCGCGCCGCCAATGGCGTTATTCTCGTCACAACGAAAACGGGCAGGAACTCAACGGGTGGACTTTCATTCAGCTCGAACTTCACATTCGAGCGGCCCATGATGACGCCTGACTTTCAAAATCAATACGGACAGGGTGCCGGTGGAACGTTCAATAACAACGTCGTCGGTAGCTGGGGACCTGAAATGGACGGCAGCATTAAATCAATGACGCTGGGCGATCTACCTTATTCCCCCCGCGACAACGATCTGTATGAGGATTTTCTGCGGACGGGAACAACATGGACAAACAGCGTCGAATTCGCGAAGACGTTTGAGGATATCTCGTTCCTTGCGAATGTCACCCACCTCGATAACAAGGCTGTCGTTCCTAACAGCGGCCTCGACAGAACGTCAGTCAATCTGCGCACAACGGCCCGGGTAACGAACTGGTTATCGTTTGATGGCAAGATCAACTACATCAATCAGAACGCCAACAACCGTATTTCCATCGCGCTCGATCCAAACAATATTTTCATGGATAACCTGTATCGTCCGCGAAGTGTT
>CBKWFZ010000552.1:0-3491 GCA_966673785.1 uncultured bacterium | reverse complement strand
CTTGCGAGAAGATGCAAAGCCCCCCTTGTCATCGCTCCGCGTGAACATCATGTGAAAATCAGATGTTGGAACGAAATAGCTTTCTTCCCAGGCCAGTCCGCTGCTTGCCTGCAGGAGATGATTGATGGTGATCGCTTTTCGTTCGTCATCCCATTCCCTGACGGGAGCCGGTTCGGTGAGCTTTAGCCGGCCTTCCTTTACCATGATGCCGACCAAAGCATTGATGATACTTTTTGTCATCGACCAACCCATGAGCTTGCTCTTATGGTCAAATCCCGGAGCATATTTTTCAGCCACAAGGTTATCCTCGTAGAGTACCACGACGGCATGGGTGTTCACTGGCGTTTTGGCATCACGTTCTTCGAATGCGTTGGCGACTGCCTGTTCCAGAAGTGAATAGTCGATGCCCGGAATTCGCTCATCAGTCACCGCTTCGCCCGCGGGCCATGGCAGCGAGTCGGGAGCTGCTGCCGGGACAGGACGAACAACCTGCTGGCGGCGGACCTCTTCTTCGGATCGCTCTGCGAGCAATGTGCAGCCAAGTCCTTTGCGATAGATTGCCTTGCTTTTTTTCCACAAAATGGTAGCCGTTACCGTAGAATCCCCTGAGTTGATATCGAAATCCGCGGATGTCAGCCCCGGAAAAACGCGCAACTCTTTTTGCATTACGCTTTCGGGGGCGCGTCCGGTCACGAAAACACACGAACACATTATCTTGGCATCCATCCCGGCCATTACCGGAGGAAAATAGATGAGAATATATCCGGCCGCGACCAAAACGACGGCAGCGGCGATGATCAGGATGACCTTTACAAATTTCTTCATGACGCTATCACAAAATAGAGAAATATTTGAACATCCGCGCAGAAGTCTGACGCGCATATGATAATGTTGCATGACATGGCACGGAGCAAAATTTCGCATGAGGCTTTGTACGCGTTCCTCGAAGAAAAGGTGGACCAGTATAACCGCCCTGAGTTTATAGAGGACGATCCGATCTCGATACCGCATAGCTTCGGGAAGCGGCAGGACAGAGAAATTGCCGGATTGTTTGCCGCTGTGCTTGCATGGGGCCAGCGCGGCACGATCATACGCAAAACGCGTGAACTGATGGAGATGATGGATAACGATCCGCATGCGTTCGTGGTGGGCCATTCGGATCGCGACCTGAAGCCGTTTCTGAACTTTCGGCATCGGACATTCAATCCAACTGATGCCCTATACTTCATCGCGTTTCTGAGGCATTTTTATGAAAGACATGATTCCCTGGAATATGCTTTCATGCCGGGTGCAGAGGCGTCAACCACCGAAGCCGGGCTGATCAGGTTTCATGAAACATTTTTCAGCCTCCCTGATTCTCCCGCACGGACGAGGAAGCACATCGCGACCCCCGTCCGCGGGTCGACATGCAAACGGCTTAGCATGTTCCTGCGGTGGATGGTGAGGACCGATAACAAAGGGGTCGATTTCGGGTTATGGAAATCCATCCGGCCGGCTCAGCTGATTTGTCCGTTCGACCTTCACGTCGATCGTGTTTCCAGAAAACTCGGGCTTATCCGCCGGAAACAGTCGGACTGGCTGACGGCACTTGAACTTACTGACGCTTTACGAAAATTCGATCCAGTCGATCCGGCGAAATACGACTTCGCGCTTTTTGGTGCCGGTGTTAATGAGGACCAGATTCCGCGGCGTTCATCCCGGCGGTGAATACTGCTGACAGTCAGATGGGTAGTGAACAGGCGGACCCCGCCGGCAGACTTATCCGGTTAAACAAATTACTGGAGCTGGCGATAATTCATGTGAGTGCGGATCATCGAAGCTATCTAAAACGATTCTAAATAGAGATTGCTTTCGTCTATGTTCAGATTGCATTTTCTACCTTTCGGCTCTTTTTGCAAACCGTGCGAAATCCTTACAATTATATGATGTTGCGACTTAATTTAAATTTGAAATAATGCGTTCCGATAGTAGATTTGCGCTGCTTGTTTTGAAAACGGACACTAGATTTAACATGACCAAAAACTGTTTCTCCTTCGCAAAGTTTTTCCTTGTCGTCTTCGTTTT
Organism: uncultured bacterium; assembly: GCA_966673785.1. Taxonomy (GTDB): domain Bacteria; phylum Bacteroidota; class Bacteroidia; order Cytophagales; family Cyclobacteriaceae; genus Ohtaekwangia. The sequence continues at coordinate 1,427 of CBKWFZ010000552.1, read as the reverse complement.
CGCATTCTCCAATACCTCATTTTCTCAGGAAATTCCGACGGAACCTGCTGCTGTAAGCGCGGGCGAGGCATTATTTAATGCGAATTGTAAGGCATGCCACCGGGTTAAGCAAAAACTGGTAGGTCCTGCGCTTGCGGGTGTGGAAGAAAGGGCCCCATCCATTGACTGGATCATTCGATTCGTCAAGAATTCCTCTGCGGTGATCGCGAGCGGGGACGAGTACGCGGTCAACCTTTATAATGAGTACAACAAGACTCAGATGACGGCCTTTTCGAGCTTTAAGAACGAGGACGTCCTGAACATTCTTGCGTACGTGCAGAGTGAAGCCAGCAAAGCGGATACACCGCCACCTACTCCGGGAGGAGACCAGGCCCAGACGCCCGGGGGCGGCGGAGTCTCCGACGAGTACATTAATATAATACTGATAGGCATGGCCATTATTCTGGCTCTGCTTCTTACCATTCTTGGGTTCCTGGTATCCGCGCTGAAGCGGTTCCTCGATCAGAAAGAACTTTCCGAAGAAGACCGCGAGGTTGTTCACTCGCCGATTTCCACCGGTTCCATTTTCAAGAGCAAAGGATTTATTTTCATCGTCGTGTTCCTTGTTACAGCCCTCGCTTTTAAAGGTGTAATCGGAGCGCTTTTCTCTATCGGTATCCAAAAAGGCTATGCGCCTCGTCAGCCGATTGCCTTCTCGCATAAAATTCACGCCGGCCAGTATGAAATTGACTGTAAATACTGCCATACCGGCGTAATGAAAGGCAAGAGCGCTACCATTCCTTCAGTCAATGTCTGCTGGAATTGCCACAACCAGATCCGCGAAGGGTCGATCACCGGCCAGACCGAAATCGCCAAGATCGTCAAGGCGTATGAGACCAACACACCTATCGAATGGGTCCGGATCCATAACCTGCCTGATCTCGCTTACTTCAATCACGCCCAGCACGTCAATGTCGGTGGACAGGAGTGCCAGACATGTCATGGACCGGTCGAGACAATGGACGTAGTTCGCCAGCATTCGCTGCTTACCATGGGCTGGTGTATTGATTGTCACCGCCAGACTGACGTGAACACACGTGGAAACGCCTACTATGATAACCTCGTGGAGTTGCATTCACAATCGAAGAAGGGGCCGATGAAAGTTGAAGACATCGGCGGTCTTGAGTGCTCCAAGTGTCACTATTAATCAGGAAAAAAATTACGATCACCGAATCGCGATAAACGATTTATGAAAGAGTCAAAGAAGATATACTGGAAAGGTATTGAGCAACTGGCCAACAATCCCGAATTCGTTAAGCATTCGCAGCAGGAGTTTGCCCAGCCTGGTCCTGAGGAAGACCTCGGTCATTCGCGCCGCGACTTTCTGAAGATGATGGGCTTCGGCGTTTCGGCGGGAGGTGTGGGAGCAGGAGGGGTTTCGACCGGGG
>CBKWFZ010000551.1:0-3530 GCA_966673785.1 uncultured bacterium | reverse complement strand
CGAAGTCTTTCATATAAGCCAGGGCATTTGAGAATTGCCAACGATCTTCTACCGGGAAATCGGCATCCTCACCAGGGATGAGCGTTGTGACTGAATTAAACTCCAGAGCAGACTTCTCGTATCCTTCACCGGTTCTGCTTTGAAACGTGACAAGTCCTTCGCCGGCGGGGGCACCATACTGCATTCCGGCGCTTGCGGCTCCGGCAGCAGTTACGGCGGCGTAATCGAAACTGTTGAGATTGTAATATTTCGTAAAACCGGAGTTTACAGCCAGACCGTCAATTACCCATAGCGAACCCGACCCGCGTACACCTCCCGTTGCTCCGGGAGTAGCCGATGCAACTGACAAGCCGGGTGTCCTTCCCCGAAGCATATTGAAAGCACTCGCTCCGGAATAAATGTGCCGGGTCCAGTCGTCTGAAACGCGGGTGACCACGAACCCGGGAGAATTTGGCGCAACCGGGTGTTGCCAGGGATAAATAACAAAGGAAGTTGTATCTGCGACGACGGTGGAGTCACTACTGTCTTCAACAAATTGGGCGCTTGCGGTAACCGTGACCACGGAAAGGGCCAGGATTCTCCAGAAAGGGTTGGGCATATGAGGCAACGTTTAAGCGGACACTAATTTAAATCACCGCATCATCTTGTTCAAGCCCTTTTTAAAAAATTGATATACAGGTGATTGTGGTCGACTGGCATTTGATTTTAGAAATGTTATCAGTAACAGATCGCCAGATGACCAAACCCGTAATTTTTGTAATTCTTTGCTTCATAACCCTTTCCTGCGCTTCGGGCCAGAAGGTTGAAGTGAGTGCAGATAAGGATACCGATCTATCCCGCTTCGTCAGTTTTTACGTGATGCCCGGAGAACTTGTGCTCGTGATGAATGAGGACGTTCCCCAGGATGCATTAAAAGAAGGAGTTCGCGACGCGCTGGGTGGTGCACTTGCAGATAAGGGGTATCGGCAAAGTAGTGACAGCGTGGCTTCGGATCTTGCTGTTACCTTCGTTGCAGAGGTTGTCGAGAGAATTGAACAGCAGGAACTCGGTCCCCTGGGTCAGACACCGGCACGATCCGGCGCAGACCTGAGCACTGATGATACGTGGACGCAGGAAATAAGAACCGGTTCCCTAGCAATTGAAGTAATCGAACGAAGAACCGGGAAGACGGTATGGCGGTCTTCGACTTCGATTAATTTCCGTTCCTTCAGCCTCACGGAGGTGCTACAGGCCGCAGTGGTGCGAAGTCTTCGCAAGTTTCCCAGGGCAAAAAAATAGTGCCCGTTTTCACGGGCACTTATCACGAAGTCGATATGTATCTTAGAATCGGTTAGAGCTTGAAGGTCACGCCAAGCATAAGCGGAGCCACACCGTAGCCAAGTTCGCCGTACGCTGCAAAGCGGTCGGTGAAATAATAGCGCGCGCCGCCAAACAGACCTGCCGTTAATGCAGAAGGGTAGTCGTTATCAAGATCGATTGCACCGGAATAGCTATATGATGTGATCCTGTATCCAAGCATCACTCCACCATAGAGGTCAAGCTTCTCCGTCATGTTATCAATATGCTTGGAGAAGTGGTAAGCACCGCGGGCGCCGAAGTCGATAAAGGTATAAGACCAGCGGTAGCCAAAGTAATTTCTCCGCCAGCTTGTGAATCCAAGGTACGGTCCGATTGTAATCGCATCGTTAATCGCGAAATCTGCCGAGAAAAGAATCGGCACACCGCCGGCGTAATAGTATCCGAATCCAAGGCCACCATTTAGCAGGACGTTGCCCTTATCAATCTCAGCCTGTGCAGACACATTTTGCGCGGCGAAAAAGATCATGCTGAAACATAAGACTGTAAATACCTTTTTCATTCTGATTTGTTTAAGTGTTAATGAGCCGTAAAATTAAAATAAAGAATGTTATTCAGGAGAAATGCGGACAAAAAATATGTGTCGGCTTATTGTTGATTGACCGCTATCTTTGGGGGCCATGTACAAGTCGATCATTCGCCCGCTGCTATTTGCAATAGACCCGGAAAAAATCCATCATCTCGTTTTCAATCTGTTAAGCATAAAGGGTCATTTTCCGGGTTTCAAAGGTATCCTCAGCCGTATCTTTGAAGTAAAGAGTCCGCTTCTCGAGCGGAAATTATTTGGTATTACGTTCAAGAACCCGGTAGGGCTTGCCGCGGGCTTTGACAAAGACGCGCGTCTTATCGACGAACTGGCGGCGTTTGGCTTCGGATTCATCGAGATCGGAACGCTAACCCCACGCCCTCAGGCAGGCAACGACAAACCGCGTTTGTTCCGGTTACCTGAAGACCAGGGACTTATTAACCGGATGGGTTTTAATAATGAGGGCGTGCAGGCAGCTGTAACGCGTCTGAAAAGGAGAAAGTCACGCGTAATCGTGGGCGGCAATATTGGTAAGAACAAGACAACACCAAACGAGAACGCCCTTGATGATTACGCGGCGTGTTTCGAGGCGCTGTATCCTTATGTCGATTATTTTGTGCTCAACGTCAGCTCACCAAATACGCCGAACCTCCGTGAACTCCAGGATAAGGAACCGCTGCGAAAGCTTCTTCAACACGTGGTGGCTTTGAGCCGGGGCAAGGACCGATATAAACCTGTGCTTCTCAAGATTGCACCCGACCTGAGCGAAAGTCAGCTCGGTGATATTGTTGCAATTTTGAAGGAGACAGGAACTGATGGTGTCATCGCTACGAACACAACGATTTCACGCGACGGTCTTGTGACTTCGCCGGAACGCCTGCAAGCCATCGGGCAGGGCGGCCTTAGCGGAAAGCCCCTGCGTTCAAGGTCAACTGCAGTTGTGTGTTATCTGCGGGAGCACCTCGGCCCTGCATTCCCTGTCATCGCGGCGGGAGGGATCATGAGTGCCGAAGACGCAATCGAAAAGATCGACGCCGGAGCGGATCTTGTTCAGATTTATACCGGGTTTGTGTATGAAGGCCCTGCCTTGGTTAAGGCGATAAACAAAACACTGCTGAAGCGTCTGGAAAGCAAATAGCTTACAACCGGTCAAACCGAAGATCGGCCACTATCCGTACCGTTACTTCGCCAAAGTCCGGAACGTCAAGTTCCCGTTCATCATCAAGGAGTAATTGTAAGCGGGTTTCAGTAAGCTGATCAATTTCAAAGGTGGTCTCTCCGGATGTCCCGTATGAAAGCAGATTGATATTCGTTGTGAGTCGGTCACCGTTCACCGCGTAGGTCCCTGTGGTTACGGCTCCCCCGGCGCCCTGCGAAAATAATACGGTCCCGTCTTCTTTAAATTCGAGCGTGACATCGAAGGTTTCATCGGTTTCGTCATAGACGGTGATACCACTATAGGTCGCCCGAATTTCAGAATAGTCTCCTTTCCAAACGCCTACGATATTGGCGAACACCGGATCCTTTTCGTCGTCGCTGCAGGCGAAAAGGACCGTGGCAATCAGGATCAGAAGAATCGTCGTTCGTTTCACGTTTTCGTTTTCTGATAAGTTAAAAAAATCAGGCCACATATGCGCTATAGGAAATT
>CBKWFZ010000550.1:0-3532 GCA_966673785.1 uncultured bacterium | reverse complement strand
CTCTTCGATTAAGAAAATTATTGGCCCCAGGCGATCGTGGTGAGCAGGGCATTTTCCGCCTGCCGGGAATCAAGACGTGTATGCTGGATTACGACCGGCGTGTCGGAAATAAAGACCGCTGAATAATCTGTGTCGCGTGGCACGGACGCAGGCTCCTTCAGATCGTTGAAACGGAGATGCAGCGTTCGCCTGGCCGGGACCGATACAGCGTATGGCCCCACCGGTTCGCGATCGGCAAAATATATCGTCAGGTCGATGTGTGCGTCACGGTTCGAGGCATTCAGAATGCAGGCTGTCTCATGGCTCGTGAACTCAGGCTCCTTGCCGGTACCGTAGGAGGGAATGTACCCCTCGGCAATTGCCCATACGTGTTTTCCGATTTCCATTTCCGTCACGTCAGGAGACTTTTACGAGCACGATTTCAAATTTGCTCAATTCACGTTCAATCTGCTCAACCAGTGCAACGTATGCTTTATCCGCTTCGTCCAGCTGGATCGTTATGCCAACGTTGTTTTCTTCGAGCCGGTTGATGATCACGTCGTTGGAGCGGCTGATTACATTCAACACCGCTTCCCGCTGATCGTCAGTAAAACGTATTACGTAGTTTTCCATATCCATGCGGTTTGATCATAGTCACGCTGTTAAAACCTTATTCCCGCGGACAGCCGGGTCAGAAAATTTTCGATAGAATACCCTTGATGCCTTTTTTCTCCTTCTTTTTACGGGAGGTCTCGGTGCTCTCATCGCCGCCTCCCGAAATCGGGAGATTGTCAAGGTTGTATGCTTCTTTCAATCCCGACAACAGCGACTTCCACCAGTAATTGAAAACTGACCGCCTCGGGTCCCGCTCAAATCCGATAATGCCCGTGCGGTCGTCCCGCTCGACATCCTCGTCCATGTCTTTCTTGATTACAAATGTGTTAAGGAGCAACGTTTTAATCTTGCTCACCTTTTTTTCATTCTTGCCGTTCTTACGCAACATCTGAATCTTCAGATCCTCATAGTTCAGCTCGACTTTTCCGTCGGACTTTTTCGGATTGTAGGTAAACTCGAAACTGAGATTTTTCATCCTTCCGGTTTCGATTCTCGCCTTTGCCGCCGGAACGAGCATTGGATTGACATCGTTAAGCGGCATGCTGGTCAATGATCCCCACGCTCTGTAAGGCTGCATTGTATCATACGGGAATGTGAAATGAGCGTCGAGATCTCCGGTACCCATGAATCGCGCACGGGCGCTCATCCGGATCTGACGTTTCAACGCCGGGATATTGTGAATCTTTTCAACGGTTGCATACAAATCATCGAAAAGCACGTGCCCTGCCGAGTCGCCTTCTTCCGGGTGTTCTTCATAACGCACAGAACTTTTTGTGATCCGGAGTGTGTCGATCACAAGTTCGAAAGGCAGTCGTTGCAACATGTGAGACGGTAACGGCTTCTCTTTCTTTTCCAGGAACGGATAACGTTTATCGCGATACAGATCCAGGTAAAAAGACGTAGCGATGCTCCTTGCCATAATGCTTGGCCGGGGATATACGAACCAGTTCGCACCTTCGATCCTGAGTTTGGAAACGAACCCGTCAATATAGGTATCCTCCTTTTCGACAAACTGCATGAACCCCGCCTTGCTCAAAACTGGCTTAACACGGAAGGAGTCGACGTCGATTGAGCGGTCTCTGATATCAAAATGAATTCTTTTTGCAGAGAAACCGTACTGACTCTGATATGACCGCAGTGCCAGGTCTGTAATAAGAACGTCACCCCGCTGCCATGTCATCGAATCGAGCTGCTTGTGCAGATACAGATTGCTCATGCGGACACTGGTAAGCAGGTGCGCGAGCGTATCGGGCTGATTCCCCTCGCGGACGTAGAGATCTATACCGGGCAGTTCCACATTTCCGACAGCAATATTCCGAAGCTCGATCTTGCGCTTTTGCGTGCTGTCGTACTGAAAGATAGTGGATCCTCTCGCGTATGTAACAGCTGCGTTACTCGCGACCACCGTGTGAAGGGAAAGCGTTTTGCTCGTGATAAATGGTATCAGGTCGATGCCGTTGATGAGAATGTATGGAATGTGCGCATCGAGCCCCGGGTGGCCTGAGCTGTCTTTCCGTACGTACACTTTCAGGTCTTCAACCTCCAGCGACCCCTCGAATGGATGGATTTTCAGCGCCGCATATTCGACATAGATCTCCTGCTCCGCGAGATTGGCCAGTTCCTTTTCGATGGTTTTGCGAATCTGATAATACAGGAAATATCGGCCTCCCAGGAAAGCGATAGCGAGGAAAGCCGCCACCCCAAGCGTGGTCAGAATAATTTTTCGTTTACGGTTGTGTTGTGCTGTCATGTGTTACGATCACGCAGCGGCCTCCGAGGGAAGCTCACGAAGTTCCTGAAGCAGTGCGGGACTCAGTCCGTCGATGTTCCGCAGATCGGTGATCTTGTTGAGCAACTTCAGCGTCAGGATGACAACGGAGAGCGTTTGGACTTCATTTCGAAATAAACCTTTCTTGTGACGTGCATCGCGGTCCATGACAAGGTTCACAAACTCATCGAGGTGATCAACCTGTACGTTTTTCTCATTTCGTTCCCACCCGGATGCGAAGACAACCTTGAGGAAGTCCGGCAACGTATTCAATAGTTTATTGGCCTTTTCCAGACTCAATGTTTGGCGGAGCGCCTGAAGCACAGAAGCGATTAGTTTAACGGCGTGCTGCGGATCATCAAGAGACAACTCCTTTCTGATTTGCTGAATCATGCTCAGTTCTTCCTCCTGAACCGGTGACTCGGGGTATAACTTGGTAGACATAGGGATGTGAGTTGGGTTTAGATAGCCATGCAGCCATTTTAATACCAGCTGTTAGGCCAGCTTTTCACACGAGATTCTTTTGAAAATAGGGTTTCGATCTCCACACAACGGATATGCTACAGTTCATATATCCGGGCGCATTTGCCCCGTTTTGTGAAAAAATCTCTACTCAGAACAGGCTTTTAAACCCGGGAAAAGCCGCAAGCTGATGGAATGAACATTTCTGATTTCAGGAGAGATAAATAAACCGACGTAAACTGAGTTGTTATGGAAATTGCACATGATATCCCCAACGTACCCCGTACCCAGATGGATAACCGACTGGCTAAGGCAAAACCGGTGAAGCTGGGATGGACCGACGAAGAAACCGCCCGGATTACAGAAGTACTCAATAGTCTGCTGGCAAACTACAGCGTGCACTATCAGAAACTCCGGAACTATCACTGGAATGTTAAAGGCTCCGACTTCTTCGACCTGCATGAGCGGTTTGAACAACAGTACAATGAAGCGAGGGAAAATATCGATGAAATCGCAGAACGGATTCGCGTGTTTGGTAAGACGCCTTTCAGCACAATGAAGGAGTATCTTGAAAGCTCCGAGATCAACGAAACCGGGACAGATCTTCCTTCAGATATTATGGTCCGGGAAATCCTCAGCGACTTCCGGATTCTGTTGGAACACATGTTCGAAGTCGTGGATGTCGCCGCCGACCTCGGTGATTCAGGT
>CBKWFZ010000549.1:0-3541 GCA_966673785.1 uncultured bacterium | reverse complement strand
TTGTACGAGGACGAAGGCACGAATTACAATTACGAAAAAGGACGATATGCTACCATTCCGTTGACTTACGAGGAGGATAGTAAAACCCTCACCGTCGGCGTAAGGCAGGGTAGCTATGATGGCATACCGGAGGGACGGACCTTCCGGGTAGTTTGGGTTAAGACTGATCATCCTGCAGGGGTAGGAGCAAGCTCCGGCACCCCTCAGGAGATCCGTTATTCCGGCGCGGAAGTAACCCTGACGATGAACTAAAATGTAACCTCTGCCTGAGGTTAAACCCAGGAACCAAACAATAACAACTCAAACAAAAACTATGAACATGAACAAATTCTACCGAGGCTATCTCCGGATTGCTTCCGTGTTTTTGTTACTGCTTTTGACGGTGGCGGCCCATGCCCAGTCGAAGGTGGTGACAGGAACGGTAACGGATGAGACCGGGTCCCCTATGCCAGGGGTTAACGTCGTGATTAAAGGCACGACGATCGGAACCTCCACGAATACCAGTGGTGGTTACACCATTGAAGCCGGCACTGAAGCCGTACTCGTGGTATCATTTATTGGATACGTCACGCAGGAGGTTCGTGTTGGTGACCGCTCCGTGGTGAATTTCACATTGTCCGAAGATATCGCAACGCTGCAGGAAGTGGTTGTCGTGGGCTATGGAGAAATGAGGCGTAATGATATCACAGCGGCTCAGACGGCTATTTCGTCGAAAGATATTGAGCGCACATTGAACACAACGATTGAGCAGGCCATTCAGGGAAGATCCGCTGGTGTGTTTGTAACCCAGAATACAGGTGCACCCGGCGGTGGTATTTCGGTCAATATTCGTGGTGTGAACTCGATTAGCGGAACGAATCAACCCTTGTATGTAATCGATGGTGTCCAGATGCAAGGCTCAACGTCCACTGGAGGTGATAACCCGCTCTCGTCGCTTAACCCTGCGGATATCGCAAACATGGAGATTTTGCAAGGACCTTCCGCAACGGCTATTTATGGATCACGGGCTACGAATGGAGTTGTGTTGATCACGACGAAGCGTGGCAAGGCAGGCGACATCAGAATCTCATACGATGTTAACTATAGCGTGCAGACAGCTCCGAAACCGCTTGATGTCATGAATCTGCGCCAGTATGCTCAGATGGAAAATGAATTCAAAGGCATAGTTGGTGGTGATGTTCGTGAGGATTTTCTCGATCCTTCTATTCTCGGTGAAGGAACAAATTGGCAAGATGAACTATTCCGATCGGCGGCCATGCAAAAGCATCAACTGACCCTGAGCGGTGGAAGCGAAAAGACCACGTTCTACCTTTCAGGTGAACGCATGGTTCAGGACGGTGTGGCGTTAGGCTCCGGATTTGACAGAACATCGGTTCGTCTGAACCTGGATAATAAACCACGTGATTGGTTCTCGATTGGTGCAAACATCAACTATGCTCAAACTAATGAACAGCTTGCGGCTAATAACCTTGACGGAAATAACCTGATCGTGAATGCTATTCAGCTTGGCCCGCAGATTCCGGTAAGAAACCTCGATGGCTCATTTGGCGGTGGTAACACGACGAATAGCGGCGCTGAACAGTTCGCGCCGCCAAATCCGGTGGGTATTGCCAACATATCGACGAATGAGCTGACACGCAGAAGACTGCTCGGCGGACTTAATGCAGGTCTTCGGATCATTGAAGGTCTTGAACTGCGCACTAACTTTAATACGGATATCGGATTCTCCAATTCCACATATTACCTGCCGACTTACCAGTTCGGATGGCAACAAAACGTGAATGCGAAGCTAGAGAACAACCACAATTTGAATACGTACTGGCAATGGAGCCAGACGCTTAATTATATCAAGCAAATAAATCGCCACCACATAAACGCCATGGTGACACATGAGGCGCAGGAATCATCATGGAAGAACCTTCGCGCAGAGCGGACCGGTTTCTTGACGAACGAGGTGCTTGACCTGAACGCGGGCGATGCCGATCGAGCAGGAAATGCGGGTGGTCAGGGTGTATGGGCCATGGAATCTTACCTTGGTCGCGTAAACTATAACTTTGACGACAGGTATATCGTGACTGCAGCGTTCCGTGCAGACGGTTCAGCTAACTTTGGTCCGGAAAACAAGTGGGGATACTTCCCTTCTGTTTCCGCTGCATGGCGCGTTTCACAGGAAGCATTTTTCAATGCACCTTTCGTCAGTGATTTAAGGTTGCGCTTCGAAACCGGTTTAACCGGCGCCCAGGGCAACGGTGGTGCGATCTATGGCACGTTCGCCGCGGCATTACCCACTGAATGGGGGCCGGGATTCCGTCCTGGAAGATACCCGAACCCTGGGTTCTCATGGGAAGAAACGAAGACGGACAACTTCGGTCTGACCTTTGGTCTTTTCGACAACAGAATTCAACTTGATGCCGACTACTATATCAAGGAGACTGACAACCTTATTCTTGAGGCTCAGCCACCGGAGTATATGGGCACACGGGGTGACGCCGCTATCGCGCCTCCGTTTATCAATGTGGGATCCTTACAAAATAAGGGTTGGGGAATTTCCTTAAATACCGTCAATGTTAATTCGAACGGTTTCAAGTGGGAATCCAACCTCAATGTCTCATCCTTTAAGACCAAAATCACAGCACTGACTACGGGATCCAATCACATTACGCGCGAGGGACCCGACTGGTTCCTGGCAAATTTTGCGCAGCGTTCTCAGGTAGGTTACGAACCTAACATGTTCTTCGGATACATTGAAGAAGGAATCTTCCAAAGCAGGGACGAGTTGGAAAACAGTGCGCTACCGGTGGACAACACAGGTGCTGAGCGTCCGATTGCCGAGAATAGCATCTGGGTGGGAGACGTAAAATACCGGGATGTAAGCGGCCCGGAAGGTGTACCGGATGGCAAGATTACAGCAGATGACAGAACGTTCCTTGGAAGCCCGTGGCCGAAATGGTTCGGTGGTTTCACAAACACATTCTCCTATAAAGGAATACAGCTTAGTATTCTGATCACGTCAAGCTATGGCAACAAGGTCTACAACTACCTGCGTTATCAGAATAACAACCCGAACAATATAAATCTGGGACGCAATATGTTTGTGGAAGCGCTTGACTACGCGCGAGTGGCCTTGGACGAAGAGGGTAACCCATTTTTGGAGAATCCGGGTACGCAAATTAACCGCCTGACCGGTACCAGCGTGAACGGTAATTATACGCGTCTCACGGATAAGTATCTTGAAGATGGTTCCTACATGCGGGTGAAGAACATCACAGTCACGTATAGTTTGCCCATGTCGGTACTGGGCAGTCAAAAAATCGTACGCGCCGTCCGGCTTGGTGCGAGCGTGCAGAACGCGTTTACCATTACAGGATATTCTGGCTACGATCCGGAAGTCGGATCATACGTAGGTCCCAATCCGGCTCAGGCAGGTTCGTTTGTTGGAGTCGACTACGGGCGTTACCCATTGACTCCGGTTTATTCGTTGAGCCTCGGGGTTGATTTCTAATTCAAAGAGAGAAGAAAATGAAACGTAAAAATATTTTAT
>CBKWFZ010000548.1:0-3548 GCA_966673785.1 uncultured bacterium | reverse complement strand
GTTGGGAGAGTTCGACCCAGGCTACACTTTGCCTGTTTTCTTTCGCCGCAACGCTACGTCTGGCGTCCCGGGCAATATATTCTTATGTCGGTTCTGACCGTCGGCAAAAAAATCATTCGACATCGGCGCGCCACCCCGATTAAACAAAATCCTGAAAAACAGCCCTTAAAAGACCGAATAACAATCGAATTCGGTATTTTTTTTAAATGGAGATACCCCGTATTGGGTTGTTGGTGTTTTGCGATCTAATATTTTGTGTTTAGCTTGTGCGCTTAATTCTAATACCTAATCATTAACCTAAATCTAGTATGAGGAGATTTCTACTCTTATGCTTTACAGCGGTGTTCATGCTAACCTCCTTCGGGGTATGGGCACAGGGGCGAACGGTGACGGGAAAGGTCACCTCAGCCACAGATGGTTCAGCACTCCCAGGGGTGAACGTTGTCATCAAGGGGACTGCCCGCGGAACCGTTACTGATGCGACCGGTTCTTATTCACTCGACGTTGACACCGGCAACGAAACGCTCGTTTTCAGCTTTATCGGTCTTGTTAGCCAGGAAGTAGCCATAAACGGCCGCGCCCAGGTAAATGTCACACTTGCCGAGGACACCCAACAATTAAGTGAAGTTGTGGTTACCGCAGGTGGTATGACTGTCCAGAAGCGCGAGCTCGGTAACATGGCGACGACGGTAAAATCCGCCGATATCACACAGGGTAAGGCGGTAAGCCCGGTGGCAGGTCTTCAGGGTAAGGTCCCTGGTCTGCTTGTCAGTGCCGTGAGCAGCGGTGTTAACCCTAACTACCGCGTTGTGTTGCGTGGTCAGCGTTCCATCCTTGGAAACAACCAGGCACTCTTGATCCTTGATAACATCATCACACCCAATTCTGTTCTCGGAAACCTCAACCCTGAGGACATCGAAGACATTCAGGTGTTAAATGGAGCTGGTGCGGCTGCACTTTACGGTTCTGACGCATCCAACGGTGCGTTGATCATTACGACCAAAAGAGGCCGGATGGGAACTGAGATCAAGGTTTCCCAAACCACGACCTTTGAAACGGTTAGTTATCTTCCCCAACTTCAGAAGAAGTTTGGATCGGGTACTACGCCTGACACGCCTCCAAGCTATACTCCGTATGAAAACCAGCAGTACGGGCCACGCTTTGATGGCAGCCTGAAGCCTATTGGCAAGCCGCTGGCTGATGGGTCAATTCAGACGATCCCATATTCTCCAACGGATGCGCGCACTGAATTCTGGGAAACCGGAATGATGAATCAGACTGACTTCAGCATCAACTCAGGTGATGAAAAGGGCGGAATTTACGCCGCGGCACAATTGTTTGATCAAAAATCAACTGTGCCTTGGGACAAGTACAAGCGTTACAGCTTCAGGATCAATGTCGATCGCGAAGTATTGGATAAGGTGAAGGTTGCTGTTTCTACAAATTATATCTGGAACAATTACGATATCAGCTCGGCAACAGGTACTGCATATAACGATGTGCTCATGTCGCCTGCGCAGGTTGACATAACCAGATACAAAGACTGGAGAAACAATCCATTTGCCAATCCCAACGGCTATTTCAATGAGTACTACGATAACCCGTATTCTACGCTTGATAACAATAGGGCAGATACCAAGAATTCCTATTTCCAGGGATCAATTGATCTCCGCTGGAATCCGATCACTCCGTTGACTTTTATTGGTCGTGTCGGACTCAGCACGCGAAATGTTTTCTCGAAGATTACGACAGGCAAATTTACATTCTCCGATTATACGAAATCGATATCCGGAAGTTCAAAGGTTGACATCCCGGGATCGGTTACTGATGCGGCGAATTTCGAAAATCAGCTGATTGCTGACTTCCTCGTTCAGTATAGCACTGATTTTGGCGACGACTGGACTTTTGATGCAGTAGTCGGTGCTCAGGGCCGTGAGAATACGGCGAAAGGACTTAATGTCTCTGCTAATGGTCTTGTAATCAGTGACGTTTACAACGTAAGTAACACCCTTACAAATCTTGGTGGCGGTGAAGCGAACTTCCGGGCAACCCAATTTGGCGTATACGGTGACCTTCGTTTTGGTTTCCGCGATTTCGCCTTCCTGCACTTCACCGGTCGCAATGACTGGCGGTCTGTTCTTGCCAAAGAAAACCGGTCCTTCTTCTACCCCTCCGTTGATGCCTCAATTATTTTGTCTGACGCAATTGAAGCGATCGGAAACATCAATGCGATCGATGAGTTGAAGATCCGCGGTGGGTACTCTCAGGTGGGTCAGGTGAATATTGAACCTTACCAACTGAACACTACATTCAATCAGGCTTATGGCTATCCGTATGAAACAGGTGGCGGGTTCTCACTTGGAAACACGGTGGTATCGCCAAACCTGGAGCCCGAGATCACAACGAGTGTGGAGGCAGGTTTTGACCTGTATCTCAATACATTCTCCGCGAGCATCGGGGCTACCGTATATAAAAGTAAGACAGAAAACCAGACGCTTCCTGTCCGGCTCCCAAGCTCATCTGGCTATAGTGAATTGTTGACAAACGTCGGTGAGGTTGAGAACAAAGGTCTTGAAACGTATGTTCGGTTCACGCCCTATGAGACCAACGATCTTCGTTTCACCTTCCAGGTTAACTACACGCTCAACCGGAACAACGTAGTCTCACTGTCTGACGACACTGACCTCATGATCCTTCCGGGTGCCGTTGGCAATGCCCAGATCGTAGCAAAAGTTGGCTCACCCTTCCCGCTGCTTCAGGTGACGAAGTATAACAGGAACGAAGATGGCAAGATCATCGTGGACCCGAATACCGGTTTTCCAAGCACGGACGGTACATTTCATGAAGTAGGCACAACCACACCTCCTCACATACTCGGTCTTAGTACCGACATTCGCTACAAGCGCTGGAGGCTTGCTGCAACTGCCGAGTATCGCAATGGTCACTATATCTACAATAGCATTACGACGGCTTTTGATTTCTCAGGCGCAGGTATACGCAGTACCTGGTTTAACCGCGAGCGATTTGTAATTCCTAACTCCGTGTATGAAGATCCGTTGAATGACGGGGTATGGATTGAGAATACGAACGTAACGACCGCTACCGGCGGTGCTGACTTCTGGACTGATGGAACAAGGAATACGGGTATTGGTGAAAACTATATAAATTCAGCCGGATTCTGGAAGATTCGGGAAATATCATTGAAGTACGATTTTCCGAAGGCGTGGCTACCGAAGTCCGAGTTCCTTAAGGCCGCATCCATCAGTGTTCAGGGACGTAATCTATTCATCTGGACACCGAAGACGAACCTTTATACCGACCCTGAATACAGTGCGAATGGTTCCGATAGCAATGCAATCGGATTCACCAACATCGGTTTGACACCGCCAGCACGTTACATTGGCGGTACATTATCATTAACGTTTTAATTGACAAGTGATGAAGAAAACGAATTTAAAATATTACCTCATTGCGTTGGCGCTGTTCGTTGGCGCAACGTCGTGCGATGACCAGTTGGATATAAATGATAATCCCAATGCTCCAATTGC
>CBKWFZ010000547.1:0-3559 GCA_966673785.1 uncultured bacterium | reverse complement strand
ACAAAACGAACGCAAAGCGAGTGATCTGATCGATGAACTAAACCAGATCAATCAAAAACTTACAGACAAGAACAGGGAGGTCGAACATCAGAACCATGAGATTCTTATCCAGACAGACAAGCTTAATACAAGTCGCCGGAAGCTCAAGGATGCGTATCAGATAATTGAAGAACAGCGTAACCTCCTCTATCAGCAAAATAAGAACATGTCACTCGAACTGGTGGCGAAGAACGAGGCGTTAACCGAAACCAATAACGAACTTATCAAGCACAACAACGAACTGCGGCAGTTTTCGTACACCGTCTCGCATAACCTTCGCGGTCCGGTGGCAAGCCTGATGGGGTTACTCAAACTGTTTCAATCTGAACAACTGACTCCTGACAATATCGAGATCTTTCACCATATCGAGACATCCACACAACGGCTCGACACCATTATTAAGGATTTGAGCAAGATTATCGATATCCGCAACGACATCTTCCAGATTCGTCAGCAAATCGATGTGGCGTTCGAAGTCCAGGAAATCCTTTCGGTGCTGAACCGCGAAATCATTTCGCAGAAAATAACCATTCGCAGGAGCCTTGATTCAGGACGGGTGATCTACAGTGTGCGGCCGATGATTCACAGCATACTGTACAACCTGATCAGCAACGCCATCAAGTACCGTTCGGAGGATCGCGATCCGGTAATCGAAATACGCTCCGGCGAAGACGCACGTTACTACAACCTGCAGGTTTGGGATAACGGACTCGGTATTGACCTCTCACGCGACGGCGAAAACATATTCAAACTTTACAAGCGGTTTCACCACCATACCGAAGGGAAAGGCCTGGGTTTGTACCTGGTAAAAATGCAGGCCGAAGCGTTGGGAGGAGATATTCATGTTGAGAGCGAACCCAACCGGTACACACAGTTCTCGGTACGGATTCGAAAGCCCGAAAACGCGGATCGCCAGATTCTTTACGAAGATGAATCGGTGGAAATATTCTTTGATGCAACGTTAAACTGCATCGGTACTTCTTGGCGAAAGCCATCCGACAGGCATATCGAAGTCATTTTGAAAAAGGTGCTCGATTTTATCAAAGTGTACAATACACCGAATTATCTTACCGATATTTCGGTACAGGGTTCCTCCGATGCACAACGCCGGAACGCGTTGCTGGCCCAGATGATCCGTGAAGCCGCAAATAGCGGGTTGCGTCACATGGCGACCGTGCTGTCGCCGCAGGTGTTGCACGACGACGACGGGCTTGCAGCCGAAATATCAGGCACGGGCATTGAACTAAAATATTTTGCACATTACGGCCAGGCAACGGATTGGATAAGGAGCAAGCGAAACGACTAAATGATGTCAAAACTACTGGAATGGGATCGCCAATTGTTCTTATGGCTGAATGAACACCATACTCCCTGGCTCGATCCCATAATTTTTTTCCTGACGAATACCATCGCCTGGGCGCCCCTTTTTGCATGGCTGCTCTTCCTGCTTGTCCGGCAGCACGGACGAAGTTCGTGGATTTATATTCTTGCAATCGCCGTTACCATCGCGCTGGCGGATCAGGTGACTTCTTCATTGATGAAACCGTACTTCATGCGGTTTCGGCCTTCGCATGAACCCGAACTTGCCGGTCTCGTCCACACGGTAAACAAATATAAAGGTGGAAAATTTGGCTTTGCTTCGAGTCACGCGGCGAATACTTTTGGAGCAGCGGCGTTCCTGTTTCTCGCGTTGCGGCGTTCATTCCGATATATGGGGCTTCTTTTTTTGTGGGCGGGCTTTGTCTGCTACACAAGAGTTTACCTTGGAGTGCACTATCCCGGCGACCTTCTTGTTGGCGGGCTGATCGGCGCGTGCATCGGATGGGGCGCCTACAAAGCAGCATACAAGGTAGAGCGAAAGCTCGCAGGACAAAGTGCCAACGGTGCTGAAACTCAGCGATTCAACCAGCGCTGAACATACTTCCCGATAATATCGAATTCGAGATTCACGGTGTCGCCTACCCGAAGGTTATGAAAATTGGTGTGTTCGTACGTATACGGAATGATCGCCACGCGAAATCCGTTAGACGAACTATTAAAACACGTGAGACTGACACCGTTAATGCAAACCGACCCCTTTTCAACGGTTACATTACCCGCCGACGGATCGTACTCAAAATCAAAAAGCCAGCTCCCGTCAAGTTCGGTTATGCGTGTAACAGTACCCCTCTGATCAACGTGCCCCTGGACAATGTGCCCGTCAAACCGACCGTTATTAAGCATGCAGCGCTCCAGGTTGACCTTATCTCCCACTTTCAGCGCACCGAGATTTGAGCGCGTAAGCGTCTCGTGAACCGCAACCACGGCATGATGGCCGGAGTCGGCTTCCACAACAGTGAGGCAAACGCCGTTGTGTGCTACACTTTGGTCAACCTTCAGTTCGCCCGACACAGGGCTTTCAAACCGAAACTTCTTGTTGGTGCCGTCTTCTTCAATGGACGCCACCGTGCCCATACTTTCAATTATTCCCGTAAACATGGGCGAAATCTAATCCAAAAACGCTTTCTAAAAAAATTATAGTTTATAATATAAACTAGTTTATAAAAGTCACGTATATTACATCAGAAATCAACCAAAAGAGTATGGAAGACAACGCTAAAAATTTAACCGCCGAGGAAAGCCTGTTGTTCATAACCAGCATGATCCGGCACGCTCAGGGCAAAGTCCAACGGAATTCGTTCTATTTTCTGCTTTGGGGCTGGGTCGTTATGATCGCGAATCTCGGCATGTTTGCACTGACCAGAATCGGTTATGAGTACCCCTACGCCGTCTGGCTGATCACCATACCGGCCTGGATCTACACCATGTACAAAGCGTACACCGGAAGAAACGGACGCGGCGCCGTGTCGACCCATTTCGATATCATCAGCGCATGGCTCTGGATCGTGTATGGTGTCATAATCTTCACGATAGTCGCGTTTGGATGGAAGATCAACTACGAATTAAACCCGCTGATCCTCATCATTACATCGCTACCTACCCTGGTTTCGGGGGCAATATTGCGCTTCCGGCCGCTGATGCTCGGCGGATTCGCATTTTGGGCTCTCGGCATAGTTTGCTTTATTGTTCCCCGGGAGTTCCAACCCCTCATCGGCGCGGCCGCGATCACCCTCGGCTACCTGGTGCCGGGCTATCTTCTCAAAAATGTAAAAGAAGACTGACGATGGCTTTTAAGGATCTTGATCCGTTACTTCATTCCCAGCTGAGGCTCGCGATCATGTCATTGCTTCTCAGTCTAGAGTCGGCTGACTTTTCCTTCCTCAAAGAGAAGACCAGCAGCACGGCGGGCAACCTGAGCGTGCAGATCGACAAGTTATCAGAGGCGGGTTATATCCAGGTAGAAAAATCTTTCAAAGGAAAAAAACCACTGACAACGTGTCGTATTACGCGCAAAGGCATCAAGGCATTTGAGGAATACGTTGCTAACCTGAAACAGTATATTCAGAAGTAAGAGCACCTCTTTTTTTAGTTTAATGGTTTATAATATAAACAACTTTATAACATGAAAATCATAATCATG
>CBKWFZ010000546.1:0-3568 GCA_966673785.1 uncultured bacterium | reverse complement strand
TCCCTGAATGAATCTTCTGTATATAGGCCCGCCACTTCCTTTTTATGTAAGGAACTGATCAGGCCCTCCTGTGCTGCATTATACGCGCTATCCCGATCGAGTTTGATAACTGTAGATTCTTTTCTCGTCACGACAAATACGTATACATTCCTGGTACCTTCGAAGTAGTGGACCATCGCTTCGTCCGAAGGGATCGCATTCTTCGAATCTTCTAACGTGACAGGTGGTTCAGGATTTCTTAGACCATGATACAGCGGAAACTCTTTCGCGATTGTTCGATCCAGCGAATCAAGTCTGCGATTGACATTAAATAACTGGTCCTCCAGTGCTTGCAATTTTTGCTGACCTTCCTTTCCCTGCGCTACTATCGCCGATCGGATTCTATTCCTTTCTTTTTTCAGCTTCTGTTCGGCTTCGCTTACTTCAGACGGGATAAGCTTGCGTCCCCTTGCAGACATGTCATACAAGACATCTGTGAGAACGGCGGCCCTGCTCTTTTCGCTGAAGTAAAAAGCCGATTCAAGGTTGACCGTATCGTTGTTCAGCCTATGCAACTCCAGATTTACGTCTATCGCGGATTCATATATTGATCGGACGGTTCGTCCCAAAGTGATTTTATCGTCGCGTGTACGATAGTTCTGACGCATTCGGTCAATAAGCGAGTCCAATTGAAGGTAGGTTATAGCGGCTGCCTCCAGTGCAGGCATATATCCATCGGTCTCGAACTTCTTTTGCAATATCAACGCCTTACGTTGGAGGCCCCCGAGAAATACCTGTTCATCGATAGCACTTGTCGCAGGCGGATGACTATACGGATCCGGATTGTCGAAGTTCGCAGCCACAGCGACAATCCCAAGGTGACAATATCGTAGATTCTCATCGATTGAACCAGCCGCTTCATGGTACTCCGAAATCCTGAAAAGACAGGAGGCTACACCCGGATGCTTTTCACCCAGAAGGACTTTAGCCTTCGACAGCGCGGTTTCATACTCCGTCAACGATTTTTTTAAATCACCAGTAAACCGGTAAGCATCCCCAATGTTCCAATGAAAAAGTATGATGTAAGGATTTCGTCCCTTGGTATGCTTCTCGTAGATAGAAAGCCCCTTCTGCTGCGTTGCGAGCAACTTGTTCCACTCCCCGCGTTTAACATATATCCTGCCTAGCGGGCGGTACACATCCGCTACTTCCATCGACTCATCTCCTACTGTTTTTTTGTACACGTCAACAGCCTTTTCAAAGTACGCAACCGATTCTTCCAGATCACCAATTCCGTAGTAGTAAGACCCTATGTTAAAATAGGCTTTTCCGATCACCGGATGAGTGTCGCCGTAAGCTTCGCGATATATCGAAAGAGCCATTTTGTCGAATTCAAATGCCTGTTTGATGGCGCCGCTGAACGAATACGGAATACGAATCTTTTGATAGACGTCTGCCACACGCAAGGAGCGGTCGCCATTGAGCACTTTTAACAATTCGATAGCTTTCTGATAGTTTCGGATGGATTCCTGATAGTTAGGTTTTTGAAGAAAAATATCACCTAACACAACATGGGAAGACGCGACTAGATCACTTCTTTCGGGTAATCTGTCAAGTACAAGCGATAGCGCCTTGTTCGCACTAACGAGTGCAGAATCAGGATTTATGATTTTTAGCTGACAATCCGCAATGTGATGAAGTGCAACGATGGCATTCGGCCAATCGCCTTTTGAAAAAAATGCTGTCCTGGCATGCACCAGTTCCGGCAGCGCCTCCGTTAATTTATTTTGTTGAATTAACGCGCGGGCGCGCTTCAACTCCACCTCGCCCGGCTGAGCCGATGCAGAGGTAATGATCGTCCAACTTAACAGCGCCGCACCGAATATGTTCCGGTTGAGTTTGATAAAGGTTTTCACATCACAAGTTGTTCAATAGTTCACGCGCACGGGCGCCGTAGGGGGATCGGGACTCGATCAGTTCCTGCAAAATGGTCCGACACTGATCGGTACGTCCCAGTTTCAGACAAGCTAATGCCATATACCATCGCGCGTGATCGCCAAGGACCTTATCCGGCCCGGCAGCGACTGCATTCAGATATGATAATGATTTATCGAACTCGCCGACCCTGAGAAAGCACTGGCCTACAACAAATGCTGTCATACCGAACTTTTCATTTTCCGGATTGTCGGTAAGGGCCGGCAACAGCTGCGCGAGCACACCTCTATAGTCTCCCTCTTCATATAAAACGTATGCAGGCCTCAATCCGGTATCTTCGCCGCGCAAAGAAGATGACAGAGAAAACGGTTTATAGTACTCGTCGAACAATTCTTCTGAAGTCGGCGTCCGGAGCTGCAGGACGAAGAGGAAGACAGCGATTATGGAAACCGCAGCGGCTGTCCAATAAATCCTGATCCTTCTGCGGCCGCTATGTTTCCCAGACGCGCTATTGCGATTTTCGACCAACCGTTGTTTCAATTTTTCACGAAGAAAGATGTCGCGAAGGGCTTCCGCAGTACCTTGTTGGAGATTCCATTCATCACGGAACAACTCATCCGAGAGCCGTGCATTGAACAACGTGGCCTCGGCCTCAGTAAGTGTTCCGTCAATCTTTTTCCCGATCAGCGTGATGTCATCTTCGCTCAGCGGCATAGTTCACTTTGTTTGCATGCGTCAGACATTTCACTTCCGTAATGAGTTTCTTAAAGCATCTCGCCTTAATCACCTTTGCCACATTCGCGCTTGCGAATCCCATTCTTGCGGCGATGTCATTCAGATCGGCTTGCTCAAAATAGAAGGCTTTAAGTATATTCCTGCATTTGTCAGGTATGGTGGCCAGTGCGGTTTCCACCACCTGCCGAAGTCCATCGCGGTAAGCTGCCTGTGACGAATCAAATGGCTCGTGAAACATATCTGCAGTCAGCTGTGCTTCTCTGATCGCCCTGTTCGTCCGCTCATCTTTTTTCAGTCGTACGAGGAACATATTCCGGCACGTTCCGAGAAGATAGGCACGCACATCGGTCAATACTTCAATTTGATCGCCGACGACCTTTTCACGAAAATTGAGGATCGCGTCGACGTAAATGTCCTCGGCATCATCACGATTGCACCCATACTTCGCGATAAGAATTTGTATGCAATAGCGAGAGTGGCGCTCGAAAATGGTAGTAAGAGACTGGTTATTGCCAGATACAAGCTGGCCCTTGAGGGATGAGAATTCGCTCTTGGTCATCGGTTTGGTTAGCGGCAATATTCCAAATATAATAAGAGATTCTTCGATCACCAACGTGAACGCGTGCTGCATAAAAACTTCGGAACAGGTTGCCGCGACCGGAAAATTCCGGTATTGGCGATAAAAACCAGATTAACGCGATTCGCCGCATATCCCTGAATTTCCTGGACTTGCCAGCACATCGCTCGCCAGAACACGCATCAGCGACGATGATCCCGCCTCCGGTTGACGTCCAGTGGTTTCAGGGCTGAAGCCCTCTGATGATCTATTGCATTGGAGTGGCCCAGGCTGAAGCCTGGGGTTATTTGCCTAAAGGAGTCTGATCCGGTTCAAGCCATCTTAGAACGGAGCTTAGACAAT
>CBKWFZ010000545.1:0-3572 GCA_966673785.1 uncultured bacterium | reverse complement strand
AGACATCGCCCGTTTTGTGTTTCCGGGCTTTTCAGCCTCCTTCCATGGTCAGCATTGTCACCTTCATATCTGCATTCCTGGTAGAAGGCGTTATCGTAGTGGTGCTTGGATTCCTGTTACTTCGATATTCAACAAACAATACGCTGATAACAGCAACTTCCGCGGCTGCGCTTTACCTCGGTTATAGGAGAATTTGTCTTGTATTATTTGCACCGGCTGGAGGCTGGCTGGCCGACCGGATCGGAACTGTGCGTATTTTCAATTTCTCCCTTGGCTTAGTCATTATGGGGCTTGCACTCGTTGCGTATGGTCTGATTGAGGCGGGTGCGATCATCACATTTACATTTTACAGTATCAATGCAGCGATTACCCCCGGTTACGTTTCCATGCAACCCGACCATCCCCTCATGTCCATCGCTACAAATGCAACCTGGCGGGATATGGGTGCAGCTATGGGTACACTGGCCGGAGGGTTCTTGTTATCATCGGCGTATCTGATCAACGTGTTCATATTGATTATCTTTGCATTGGCCGTTCTTTTCGCGTGGCATTGCGGAACGGCTCAGCGTGTCTTAAAGTTTTTGTATTTATGGAGGTAGCCGGAATCTATACGGAATTTCATCGCTCATTGCTTGCCTACGTTCGCAGCAAGATCAGATCAAAGGAAGATGCTGAAGATATTCTGCAAAATGTATTCATCAGGATTTCTTCAAATGCCGGTTCCTTATCAAAGAAAGAGAAAATTCAGAACTGGCTGTTCACGGTTACGCGAAATGCCGTCATTGATTACTACCGGGTGAGCGCCAGGAAGAAGAATATCGAATTGAACGAATCGATGGCAGATCAGTTGCTTGCTGAGGAGAGCGCGGACTCAACCCAAGGTCTCGACAATTGCGTTTCCACCATGATCGCACTTTTGCCGGATGAATACAGAGCCATTATCGAAGATGCAGAGATATCTGGCATCAGCCAAAAAGAGTTGGCAGAAAAAGACAACATGGCTTATTCATCGATGCGTTCGCGTGTACAGCGCGGGCGTGAACGGCTGAAGCAATTGTTTTACAACTGTTGCCATATCGAAACCGACAAACGAGGCAACGTACTGCAGGCGCATGGTCGTCCCGACTGCGAGAGCCCGTGCAGCCCATCTGGTTTTTAGATTTATCCTTCGAATTGCGTCATTCGGATTTCTCCATCGTCTTTAACGATAAACAGCAAAGATTATGGAAACAATTATTTCAGCGATTCCCCTCATCAAAAAATCAAAAATAGAAAAAACAAAAGCCGAAGCGGTTGCTTCATGTTGCACTCCGAAGAACAATGTTTCTGTCTGTTGCACGCCCAGCCAGACCGAAGAGGAAAACGGCGGAGCCTGCTGCGCCCAACCCGCAGATGGCTCAGCATGCTGCGACAAATAGTCGGGTTAATGTAAAACCTCGTGTGTCGCTGACCTTGCCGGAAGTTAAGTGTTGCAGCTATTCGGGTTTGCGATTTGATACGATTGTGGGATCGCCTTCACCGGCGTGAATACACGCTCCGGTGAAGGCATGATGCCCCGCAGTTCAAATGGTGCATGTGTTGGTGACAGAACATTGACTACAGAAGCGTATTGCCCGGGGAAGTGCCACTCACCGTGAGGCTACCGGTTGCCTGCGGTTTCTTCCGGTTCTTCGACCATCGCGATGATGGTATTACCGGTTTGCGGAGTGATCTTGTCGTTCATCGTTACGGGAATAAGGCGGTTACCCTTGTTGATGATCACAAATAACAACGTCGGCTCCCGATCGTACTTCTTTCTGAAATCATCCCACGTGAATTCCTCGCTTAGTGTTGTCGCCTTGATTACAGCACCGTTCATCACTCTGTTGGTCAGGTAACTGTAGTTAACACCCTTCGCGAACAGATACCGTCCTCGCAGGTGCAGGGGCGAGAACTCAAGCTCGTCCTTATTTGTGTTCGGGACCAGCTGGTACAGGTTACTATTGTCGAACAGATCCGAAAACTGGAGCACGCTTAACGAGTTCACTTCATCATTGGATGTCAGCGCCAGCAGCTTTCCGATTCCTTCAAGATTAAGCTGGTCGATGGTGCGCTCGGAAATGATACTCTCGTTAACAGCGGTCAGGCCCATCATTTTCGCCTTCGTGATGTTCTGCCGGTTCGTGTCAACAACAACGACCGAAAATCCTTTTTCCTGAAGTATCTGTGCAATGTCAAGGGCCCATTGTTGTCCTCCCGCAATCAGCACGCCCTGCGGATCGGACTGGCTTACTTTCAGCCAGCGCGCAAGAAGAGGTGACGTAAATCCGTAAATGATAACCGTTCCAATGATGACGAGGAACGTTACGGGAACGAGATATTCGACCTCCGGAAGATTTGCTTCAGCGAGGCGAAGCGCAAATACCGACGACACCGCCGCCGCAACGATTCCCCTGGGTGCCATCCAGGAAATGAATAATTTCTCGCGCGTATTCAGATCGGAACGAAACGTCGAAACAAATACCGAGAGCGGGCGCCCGATAAAGATC
Organism: uncultured bacterium; assembly: GCA_966673785.1. Lineage (GTDB taxonomy): Bacteria > Bacteroidota > Bacteroidia > Cytophagales > Cyclobacteriaceae > Ohtaekwangia. Next base: position 1,044 of record CBKWFZ010000545.1, on the reverse strand, counting down.
AGGACGAGCAGAAACAGAATCCCCGACAGACTCAGGAATGATTTGATATTAAAAAGTTCCAGTCTTGCAGAAAGCAGAATAAACAAGACGGGAATGATAAACAATGTGAGGTTCTCCTTGAACTCCCGGATTTTTTTTGTGGGCGCCCACTTCTGATTGGAAAGTACAATTCCCATTATCGTCGCAGCAAGTAGACCGGATTCCGCCTGGAAGTAGTTCGATACCAGAAAACCGATGACGACAAACGTGAGTGACGCCGTACCCTGCAGGTAGTCGGGGATCCAGAATTTTTTAATGATGAACGCGAGGACATAGGCAAGCGATCCGCCAATTAAAAGGCCTGCAAGGATCGTACGCCCGACATTCAGCAACACCGCCATCAATGCCTGCTGCGCTTCGCCAATCAGGATAACTTCAAAAACGAGGATCGCCATCAACGCACCGATCGGATCGATCAGGATACCTTCCCATTTGAGAATATTTCCTACCCGCTTCTGCGGCTTTATGTTTCGCAGCATCGGGCCGATCACCGTAGGCCCTGTAACTGACAGGACGGCTCCGAGCAGGACGGAGACGTTCGCATTCAGTCCCAACAACCAATGTGCGCCAGCTGCAGTTACCACCCACGTGACGAGCACGCCAACTGAAATGAGCAGGCTCACCACGCGGCCGATCTTTGTGAACTCGCTGATCTTCAATGTCAGCCCGCCTTCGAAAAGTATGATGGCAACCGAAATGGATACGAAGGGGATGAGCACATCACCAAAGAGATCGTTGGGACTAAGGTAGCCGAGTACCGGCCCCGCCACGATTCCGGAAAGTAGCAGGAAAAGGATGGAGGGGATTTTGACCCGCCAGGAGATCCATTGTGCGCTGAAACCCAGCACAATGATCAATCCCATACCAATTAGAATGTGTTCGGCCATTTTACTTTCCGGCGGGAAAATACACAGACTTTCGCAATTGAGGCACTTGCAGTGTAGTCGTTGCCTAAAATATTCATCCGCCCTGTCGATGACAGGTGCGAAATCTGCGGCAATCCCT
>CBKWFZ010000544.1:0-3572 GCA_966673785.1 uncultured bacterium | reverse complement strand
ATCCCCGGTAAAACATTTCGAATATGCGCTGTTGTTTGTCTTGTTCAATACCTTCGCCGTCGTCACAAATTCGAAACTCGATGCCGCGCTCCGTTCTCCGTGCCCTGACAACCACCTCTCCCGCGTGTCCGACATTTCTAAAGATGACGGCATTGGCCAGCAACGATTTAAGTACGATTCCCATGAGGAACGGATCCGTCTCAAAGGAAAGGTCAGCTTCAATGTGAAAAGTAAACGATACCAGCTTATGGTTAGGAAGGTAATCGAGATCCGCGACAAGACTCCGGACGAAATTCAGCACGTTAACCTCCTGGTATGCGATAGCATCGAATGATGCGTGAGCCAGTGTTCCTAACGTTTTGAGAACGTCTTTCGCCTGATGCACCTTAGCGAGCATGTGATGAAGGAGGTCAACTGCTGAACCCTGACCTGTCTTTTGCTCCAACTGGAAAACATGCAACAAACCCTCAATGGAGGTCAGCGGAGCGAGAAGGTCATGCGACGTCCGGTAGAGAATCTGATCGAGCTCGTTATTGCGTCGCGCAAGCTTTTGAACGGATTCCTCCAGGGCGTCGCTTTTTTCAATGAACGCTTCAATAGCAGCGGTAAGTTCTTCCTTTTGCGCCGACAACTCTTCAGCGCGTTCCTCCAGTTCGCGCTCGCGTCCGCGAAGCAGCGCATTCTCCGCCTGAAGCGCCCGAAGGAACTCCTGACTCGTACTTCCTGACACGTTCTAAATAATTTTTACGGGTTCACGGTGACCAACCCAGGTGAATCTTCTGTTAACATAATCCGGATTCGTGAACGACGCATTGCCGGCAGGGTTGCCACCCGTGACATGAAAATCCGAAAATGCAGCATGCTGGTTGAGATAAATTCCGCCGGTAAGATTTAATGAAACCGGCGTCGCAGCCAGTGACATCTGGTCTATGATCCTTTCGCGCACCTGCGTGTCCGTTGTATAGGCACCGCATGATATCGCGCCATGATTCATAGCAAGATCTTTTGCAAGCGCGAGGGATTCTTCCGTATCGCGTGTTCTGATCAGCAATGCAATTGGACCGAAAAGCTCTTTGCTGAACAATTCTTTGTTTGCAGCATCTACCTCAAGAACAACAGGAGTCTGTACACGCGCGTTTTTGAATTGTGGGTTTTCCAGCTTCCGCGATTTCAGCCACACTTTTCCAGGAAGGCTTTCGGCGGACGTAACACGGTCACACGTTTTTGCATTCTGAATTGCACCAAGTACAAAGGGTCCGGCCTTTGGATTGTCAGCTACAGCATTGATGTTGTCAATGAGTTTTTGCGCGACCTCTTCGAAAGAAAGATTGCCCGCAGGTGTTTTGACACCGGACGCCGGAATAAAGAAATTCTGTGGCGCTGTACACATCTGTCCACTGTAAAGACATACGGAAAAGGCGAGGTTCGCTGCCACCTTGTCCATATCCTCAACCGAATCAAGGATCACTGAGTTGACACCCGTCTTTTCAGTGAATACGCGTTTTCCAGGAATCGATTCGAGGTAACTACCGAAAACAGAATTTCCGGTATAGTCGATAATTTTCACGGCAGGATTTTCGGCAAGCGCTTTCGTAACGGGAGCATCGAAAGTATCGGCGCCAAGTTGGCAGATATCCGCGCTTAAACCACTTTCTTCGAGTGACTGCTGTATGCCGGCCACAACGATGGCGATAGGCAAAATCGCACCAGGATGCGGTTTCACAATAACCGTATTGCCCGTCATCAGGCTCGCATAAATTCCGGTGACCGAATTCCAGGTCGGAAATGTCGAACAGCCGATCACGACGCCAACACCCATCGGCACAGCTTTCCATTCCTTAGCCAGTTGTACATTGATCTTTCCCATCGGCTTATCCCAGACCACGCGTTCCGGAACGCGTTTCATTTCTTCATACGCAGTGGCAATTGCTTCCAATGCGCGGTCGGCGGCGTGGGGCCCCGAAGCCTGGAATGCCATCATATAACCCTGACCGGTCGTGTGCATTGTCGCGTAAGCGATCTCGAAGAAACGAGCCCTCATCTTCATCAATGATTCAACGAGAATACCCGCCCGCGTTTCAAGGTCTGTCCTTCGCCACTGGTCGAAGGCCTTGACGGCGTTCGCGATCAACGCATCGGGCGCGTAGGTCGGATACGTCACGCCCAGCGGCTCCTGAAGATAAGGTGACTCTTCCTGTCCTTTCCATTCCGGCTTGCCAGTCTGTCTTAATTCTTCGAATTTCTTTCCAAGATGATCGCGAAACTTCTTCTGACCGTCAGCGTCTGCGGTTTCTCCATAGACGGAAGGGGAAGGATGTTCGGGAAATGCAGCAAAAAAGGTGCGTTCGTGCAAGGCGCGGATCGCTTTTTCAATGATCGGTTGATGAGAATCAAAAAGACTCATAAGTCTGGTTTAGGTTAATGCAATGTATGGATCGAAGAGTTAGCCTCTTCGTTATTTTTGCGCGCCAAAAACGCGCCTCAGTAATTCAGTAGTCCGCGCCGCAGGGTTGGCGCGAATATTCTGTTCCTCCTTTGCAATCATGAGAAACAATCCTTCGATCGCCTTGTCAGTCGCGTAATCATCAAGGTCGGGATTGACTTTCTGCACCAATGGAATCTGGTTATACCGCTGAACAATGTCGCCATAGTATTTCGTTGCGTTTACCTTGTCCAGCGAATTCTTAATGACAGGTTTGAACTTTTCTTTCAGCAGACTCGACGTAGTACGTTTCAAATATTGTGTTGCCGCATCCTGCTCGCCGCGAAGTATTCCAAATGCATCCTCGATGGTCATCTGCCTGATCGCGGCAATGAAAATGGGTTTCGCTTCTTTGGCGGCATCTTCCGCCCCACGATTCAGGGTCAGAATAAACTTGTCGACTTCTCCGCCAAGTCCGATTTGCCGCAAGCGGTCCTCAACTTTCTTTACGTCGGGCGGAAATGGAATTTTTATTTCCGGATTCTTAAAATATCCATCGACCCGTGAAACGATATCCGCACCATTGGATATTCCTTTTACCAGGGCTTCCTTCAAACCCTGCGCTACTTCCGTCGACGTCAGGGGCGCGTCACCTCCAAGCGTCTTATTTACCTCACCAAGGGTCTGGTTGATCTGGGCGGATGTACAGGATGTGAGTATTACCACCAGAAATATTGAAGCTCCTCTCATATACTATTCAGGTTAATGTGTTATGAACACCATGTCTCAAAGCTGTAAAATAATCAAAGAAAAACAATTACGTTTTCCTTAAAAACCATTCCACTTTGTGTTGCCGGCATCCGGATTTCGGACCCAATTTTGCGTTTTTTAAAAACTTTTTGGGCCTTTAGCCGTTCCTCGGGGGAACATTGGCTTTATTGCCGGCAGTTTATTTCAAATAATCCGAAGAAAAATGACAAAAGCTGAGTTGCTCACCATTGGCGACGAAATTCTTTTCGGGCAGATCGTCGACACGAACTCGCAATGGATGAGCGTCGAACTTGCGGCCGCAGGGATCCGCGTGATCCGGAAAACAACCGTAGGTGACAACGAAACCGACATTCTTGCGGCTTTTAAAGAAGCGGAGTCC